>JALUMJ010000171.1 GCA_027040375.1 Campylobacteraceae bacterium | reverse complement strand
CGCCTGTAGCCCCTGTAGTTGTAGCAGAAGAGCCACCGCCACCACCGCCACCACAGCCAATCAGTAGCATAGCTGCCATTAACGAGCCAATGAAATATTGTGTAAATTTGCCCATATCATATCTCCTTTTTTAGAAATTAATACCCCACTTTATCTAAAATAAAATTTATATTTGCTTAAAAATGAGGATTAATAATAAAACCCAAAATTTAAATCTGAAATGCAATTTCTAACTGACCTTACGCACTTTTCAATTTCTGTAACTCCGCAAATGAAACTTGATTGGCTTTAATGAATCTACTCTTTGAAAATTTCCCTTGTATTTGTTATTATTTAGGCTTGTTGCAAAGAGTCTGTTGCTTTTTAGTGCTGCCATAAACTCTTTTTTCTTTTTTGCTATAAATTCAAAGTTCTCTTTTGCATAGATCAGAGTTTGAAGCTTGCGACATGACGAGCAACAAAAAAAGAAAAATTTAATCATCAAACCATAAAGCACGGAGTCATAATGAGGATTTTATAGAAAATTAGTTAAATTGAGATAAAATATTGGAAATATTTTCTTATTGAGATTTTTTTAATCTCAAAAAGTGTTACGAGAGGAGATTAGCTACTTGTGAGGGGTTGAATTTGCAAGTCGCTCTACAATAAAAAAGATGCAAAACTTAGAAAAGTAGATATAAATCATTAATTTTACATTAATTAAACTTATATATAATTACAAAAATAATTAAGGGGATTAAAATGAAAAAATTTGGAATCATAAGTTTAGTATTTGGCTTTATGGTGGCATCATCACTCTTTGGTGCAAATCAAGACAAATTAAAGCAAGATATAAGCAGAATTTTTACAGGTGGAAAATTAAACAAAAGCGATATAGGCATAATCGCGGAAGACTCCATCGCGGATTTAAAAGATTTACATGTGATGATTGGAACCATCAAAGGAAATCCAAAACCTTTTTTAATCGTATATAATAAAGATACTGTCATCGTAGGCAGTATGAAAGATAGAAAAAGCGGGAAAGATATCTTTGCTAGTTTTATCAAAAAAAATAAAGCTACCATTCAAAAAGCTTTAAAAAAGATTAAAAAAAGTGCGAAAAATAAAGAAATTAAGAATAATAAAAAACTAATATCTCTTTTAGACGGAGACTTTAAAGATATAATGTTTAAGATAAAAGGCGATAACCCAAAAGGCAAGACGGTGTATTTAATAACTGATCCAAACTGTCCTTATTGCCAACAATATGAAAAAACACAACTAATCAAGACTATTAAAAATTCAAAAGAAGTGATAGTTGTACCACTATGCTTAAATATCCCAGGACATGAAACATCCCCTTTAAGAGCGAGCTGGTTACTAGAAAAAGTAAAAAACGATCAAAAAGCAAACAAACTTTCGCTAATGCACAAAGCTTCAAACAGCAACGACAATACATACAAAAAAGTAGATAAAAAATTTGCCAAAGCCAAAATAGCACAAATGAAAAAACTACTATCTTTGGGACTAATTGAAGGAACTCCAACAATCTTCGACCAAAATGGAATTCCAACAAGATAATTCAAAAGGGGTCAGGGGTGAATGGCACTTACTTAAGCTTTTTAGGATGACCATTTAATCTAATTTCCTCCCTTTTTATATTTCTAGTTTTCATTAAAAGAGGGAAGTCATTGTGTCGTCTTTTGATAGCTCTAGGTTCAATTCTT
>JALUMJ010000170.1 GCA_027040375.1 Campylobacteraceae bacterium | reverse complement strand
TGATAATCATCCACATCTTGGTCAGTATCTTCTCTTTTTATGTAAGGAGGAAGAGGGATGTGCCCGATAAGTTCAAGAATATCAAACAATTCATCTGTATTTATTTTTTTACTGTCTTGAAAAAACTCTACTATCCTACTCCCGTCTTCTTTCACTTCTTCTACTGTGGCTTGTAGAGAATTATCAAAAGATAATTTTGTGCCGATAAATACTTTACCTCTTATATAAACAGAGTATAAATTGTCTTGCAGTGGTGAATTTAGCAAAAGTTCTACCTTGCCACCACTCTCTTTTTTGCCAAATATTCTAGCTTTTACAACTTTTGTGTCATTTATAACGATAGAAGTGTCAGCAGGAATATAGTCAAATATATCTTTAATCGTGGTATGTGTGATTTTATCTGTAATTCTATCATACACTAAAACTCTAGCATCATCTCTATTTTTCTTAGGATATGATGCTATAAGATTTTGGGGAAGTGCATAGTCGTATGTCGAAACTTTTAGAGGATCAAGCAAATTATTTTTTGTCCTCTATCTCTTTTGTTTCTGCGTCTTCTTCTTTCTCTTCTTCTTCGTTTTCTTCCTTGGACGCTGGATTTACCATTTTAGCTACCACGATAGACAAGCCATATAATATAACAAGTGGTCCAGCCATCAAAAATTGAGTAAGAACATCAGGAGGTGTAAGTATAGCTGAAACTGCAAAGATTATGATGATTGCATATCTGAAAAATCCTATCAATGCTTTATCGTCAACCAATCCAAGTTTTGCAAAAAAGAATGTTATGACAGGCAACTCAAAAGCAATACCAAAGCCAAACAGTAATTTTGTAAAAAATCCAACATATTCACCGATGCTAGGAAGTGCAGTGAAAAGCTGGGCACCAAAATTTATGAGAAAATTAAAACCGATAGGAACAACAACATAATAGCAAAATGCAGCACCCGAGAGAAACATAAATGTTGCAAAGAATACAAAAGGAATAACCAGTCTTTTTTCTTCTTCGTAAAGACCAGGAGAAACAAATAGCCAAAATTGCCAAAATATAACAGGCAAAGAAATCATAAGTGCCGCAAAAAATGAAACTTTGAGTGCCGTAAAAAATGGTTCTTGAACCTTTGTAAAAATTACATGTGAGCCCTCAGGCAATACACCGTTAAGTGGGTGAATCATCCATGCTAACAATGGCTCCCAAAAAGAAAAACAGACAAAAAACATGATAAATACAACAGCTAAGGAAATCCCAAGCCTTTTTCTAAGTTCTTTTAAGTGTGGTCTTAATTCGTCAAACATTTATTATGCTTCCTCACTAGTTTTTTCTTCTTTTATGATTTTTCTTGTGCCCATAGGGTCTTTGATTGTTTCTTGTGTTTTTTGCACATCATCTTTGAGCTCTTTTATAGATGCACTTATATCTTTTGTACTGCTTTTTATCTCTTCAAGTTCGTCAAAAGATAGTTGTTTTTTAACACTGGTGGCTGCACCTTCAAGTTTTTTCTTATACTCTAAGGCTTCTTCTTTTAAGTCCTGAATCCTTACTTCTTGCTCTATTGAAGATTTTGCTTCATTTATACTGCTCTTGAAGCTTTTAAAAAACTTAGCAATTTGTACCATAGCCTCAGGCAACTTATCTGGCCCTAAAAATAGTATAGCTATAACAGCAATTAGAAGTATCTCAGAAAAACCCATTCCAAACATATTTGTGCCTTT
>JALUMJ010000169.1 GCA_027040375.1 Campylobacteraceae bacterium | reverse complement strand
GTGCTACGGCTAGATTATCGGAATTAACTATAAAAACAGCTCTTTTTTTGCTCATATCTTTGTTTTGATCTTCTTTCAACTGTTGTAGATAAATGTTTATATTTGTTATAGCTTCTTTGACTCTTGTGCTGTAGCTTGTGAACATGGGAATTCTAAAATCAGCATATACATCGGAGCGTGCTTGGACTATGTGCTCATTTGCCCCACCAGTTCCTCTGTTTCTCGCAAGATTATTTTCGAGAGTATAAAGCCCGATTCTATACATCTCTATTTCGCCTACTTGTTCATAGTATTTGTTGTCAATCCAAGTTCTAACACCTATAAAGTTTGTGACCAAGCCTTCATCTAGCAAGTGCTGTAATCCACTTTTTAAGGAATCAGTCGTAGTAAGTCCTACAAGTTTTGGATATGTTTTGATAATAGGAGTTTTATCAGTTGTGATACTGTAAAATGGTGCTACAGCAAGGCTGATGGGAAAAAACCATAGTACAAATGCTATAATCGCTAAAATTATAAGTAGAAAAAATCTTTTAAAAAATATCCCCCACTCTTTATAATCCAATATATAAGATAAAATCTTTTTTTCTTCTACTGTTTTATCCATCTTTTTTTAGTCCTTTATGGTTGGTATTGCACTTAGGAGTTTTTTTGTATAGTCTGCTTCAGGATTTTCAAATAAATCATCCACGCTTTTGAGCTCCACTATATCTCCAAAATACATGACAACTATTCTATCTGAAATATGCTCAACAACACTTAAATCATGAGATATAAATATATATGTTAAGTTAAATTCTTTTTGCAAATCAAGCAATAGATTTAAAACTTGAGCTTGGATTGAGACATCAAGAGCGCTTACAGGCTCGTCACAGACAATAATCTCAGGATTTAGAGCCAATGCTCTAGCTATTCCTATCCTTTGTCTCTGTCCTCCTGAGAATTGATGAGGATATCTCTCGTACCAATCAGGATGCATACCGACTTTCTCCATCAAATACAAAACCCTCTCTTTTATCTCAATGTCCTTCATTTTTGTATTTAGTTTAAGTGGTTCACCTATGATTGAGCCGACTTTCCATCTCGGATTAAGCGACGAGTAGGGGTCTTGGAAGATGATTTGAACTTTTTTTCTATACGCTTCTAGTTCATGGCCTTTGAATTTGGTGATATCTTTTCCGTTAAACAATATCTCTCCACCTGTGGGTTCTTCTATTTTTAAAATCAGTTTTGCTGTGGTGGATTTTCCACATCCGCTTTCACCAACTAAACTTAATACTTCACCTTTTTTAACATTAAAAGAGATATCATTAACAGCTTTGACAATCTTTGGTTTTTTAAAAAGTCCAAGATTAATCTCATAATATTTTTTTAAATTTTTTATTTCATAAATTATTTCGCTCATCTAATCTCCTTTGGAAAAGAGAGATAGTCAACATTTTCATCAACAGTATCTAGTTTAGATTTTCTAGGAGTTACACCAGGTATTGGAATAGAGTGCAAAAGAGCTTTTGTATATGGATGTCTAGGATCTTTAAAAAGTTCTTCCGCGCTAGCCTTTTCCACTATATGACCTTTATACATGACGACTACTTCATCAGCGATTTGATAAACCACACCTAAATCATGCGTGATAAAGAGTATAGATGTTCCTTTTTTATCTTGTAGTTCTTTCATGAGGTCCAACACTTGGGCTTGGATAGTTACATCAAGAGCAGTTGTCGGCTCATCCGCTATAAGCATCTTTGGTTCACATGCCATGGCGATTGCTATCATCACTCTTTGTCTTTGTCCACCACTTAATTTAAATGGATATTCTCCATACTTTTCTCTTGGATTGTGTATTCCTACTAGTTCAAGTGATTCCACAACTTTTTCAAATCTTTGCTTTTTGTTAAGTTGTTTTTGGTGAAGCCTAAGTGCCTCATCTATCTGGTAACCCACAGTATATGAAGGATTAAGTGAAGTCATGGGTTCCTGAAATATCATAGATATCTCTTTGCCTCTGACTTTTCTCATTTGTGCATCGCTTAATTTCAAAAGGTCACGATCTTCAAATATGATTTCTCCGCCTTCAATTTCTCCGGGATGGTCAATTAACCTCATAATAGATAAAGAAGTTATACTCTTTCCACTACCACTTTCTCCAACGATACAGACAGTTTTGCCTTTAGGTATATCAAAACTTACATCATTGACAGCTTTATTTACTCCCGCATCAGAATAAAAATATGTTTTTAAATTTTTTACAGACAATAACATCATTTATCCTTTAGCTTTGGATCTAGCACATCCATCAGTCCATCACCCATAAGGTTAAAACTAAGAACAGTCAAAAATATAGCAAGACCAGGATAAAATATCATCCAAGGAGCGGTTGTTATAAATTGCAATGAATCACTAAGCATTGCACCCCATTCGGGAGTCGGTGGCTGAGCACCAAGTCCTAAAAAGCTAAGTCCAGCAGCTTCCAAGACAGCAGAAGCAAAACCCATAGTAGCTTGTACGATTATCGGTGATGCACAGTTTGGAAGAATAACTACAAACATAAGTCTAAAATTTGAAGAACCATTTATACGACTGGCTATAACATACTCTTTCTCTCTCTCAGCCAAAACAGAAGATCTGACTATTCTGGCGTAAGTTGGAATACCTACTATTCCTATGGCGGTCATCGCACTAAATAGACTAGGTCCAAGAATAGAAACTATAACTATAGCTAAAAGAATCGCAGGAATTGAAAGCATAATATCAACAATTCTCATAATAAAAAGATCAGTTTTTCCTCCAAAATAGGCAGCAACTATACCCATGACCAGACCAAAGGAGAGAGACAATCCAACAGAAACTGCTCCAACCATCAAAGATATTCTAGAGCCAAAAATAATCCTAGTAAGCAAATCTCTTCCAAAATCATCTGTCCCTAAGACATGGCTAATAACCCCTTTCGCGTCCCACATAGGCGGAATTAACCTGTCTGCCAAATTTTGATCATCAGGCATATAAGCTGTCATATAAGGAGCAAACATAGCCATGCATAAGATTATCACAACTACGATGAAACCAACAAGGGCTGCCTTATTTTTTTTGTATTGTTTTATAAATTCCAATAAATTTTCCATTAATTCAGCCTAATTTTTGGATTTATAAAAGCATAAAGTAAGTCAACAATTAGATTTACAAATATAAATATGATGGCGATTATCAGAGTTGTTGATTGAATAACAGGAAAATCTCTTTGATAGACGGCATTTACAAGCCACTTTCCGATTCCTGGCCATGAAAATGTAGTTTCAGTCAGTATTGCCCCTGCAAATAAGCTTCCTAGCATCAAACCGATGATAGTAACAACAGGCATCATAGCATTTCTAAGAGCATGTATAAATATGACTTGAAATCTAGAACATCCTTTGGCTCTAGCGGTTTTTATATACTCTTCTTTCATCACCTCTATCATACTGCTTCTTGTCATTCTCGCTATGATTGCCATAGGTATGGTACCAAGCGCGATAGCTGGAAGTATAAGATGTCTTAATGCATCCCAAAAAGCCTCATAATCTTTGACAAGAAGTGAATCTATAAGATAAAAGCCCGTAATATGGTCTATATCAAATTCATATCCGAGCCTCCCCGATACCGGTAGCCATCCTAGTTTGACGGAAAAAAAGTATATCAGCACAAGCCCTAGCCAAAAAACAGGCATCGATACGCCCGCAAGTGCGCCAAACATGCTCCCGTAATCAAATATAGAGTATCTCTTAACTGCCGATACAATCCCGGCACCAATACCTAGAATTACAGCAAAAAACATAGCAACCATAGAGAGTTCAACAGTTGCAGGAAATCTATCCTTAAATTCACTCATTACTTCTTCGTTACTATTTGCTGATTTTCCAAAATCTCCATGTGAGAGATTTTTTATATAGATGAAGTACTGTTCATATAGAGGTTTATCGAGTCCCATTTGTGCTCTTAAATCTGCGATAGATTGTTTGTTTGCTTTATCGCCCAAAATTGCAGCAGCAGGATCGCCCGGTGTTAAATGAACCATGGAAAAGACAAGTAGGGTGACACCAAATAGTGTGGGAATTGTCCATAGTAATCTCTTTACAATGTAAGAAAACAAAAATTCTCCTTATAATTATATCTGAACTTACGCACGAGCTATGAAATATAAATAGTGGGTAAGGTCAGCTAGTAGTGATGTAAAGAGAGGCAAGCTCTCTTTACATGTAGAGGTTTGTTATTTGTCAAACCAAACTTTGTTGAATCTTCTTTTTCCCATAGGGTCAAGTTTGAAGTTCATAACACTTTTTCTGATAGGCTCAACAACTAAAGAGTTTGCGATAGTTACCCAAGGAACTTGGTCTGCAAATATCTCTTGAGCTTTCATATAGAGCTTAGTTCTCTCTTTTACATCAGTTGTAGTTTTTGCTTTTGCTATCAAAGCATCAAATTCTGGGTTTTTCCAACCAGCTCTGTTTGAAGCAGGAATTTTTGCCGCATTTGAAGTAAGAAGAACATTTAGGAAGTTATCAGGATCTCCATTGTCACCAGTCCAGCCAAGAAGACAAGAGTCATCTTTGTAATGTCTTCCTTTATCTAGATAAGTTCCCCAGTCATAGCTGACGATTTTTGTTGTAACTCCAACTTTTGCCAAGTCTGCTTGCATAGCTTCAGCTACTTTTCTCGCATTTGGCATATATGGACGAGCCACAGGCATTGCCCAAAGTTCAAATGAAAGTTTTGGATAACCAGCTTCTTTTAGAAGTTGCTTTGCTTTTTCCGGATTATATTTATATTTTTTTACATTTGCATTATAACTCCACATTGTAGGAGGAATCGGTGTGTATGCAGGCTTACCAAAACCGGCATATATGGCTTTTACTATCGCTTCTTTGTTTATAGCATAGTTTATAGCTCTTCTTACTCTTACATCTTTAAATGCAGCAAATTTCACTTGATCAAGTGCAAGGTAGCCTACATTAAGACCTTCTTGTTTCACAAGTTTTATTTTTGGATCTGCTTGAAGTCCTGCTATTTCTTCAGGGTTTGGAAAATCCATAACATGGATTGAACCGACTTTGAGTTCAGCCGCTCTAACAGATGAGCTTGTGATGACTTTTAGGATAAGTTTTTTGATATAAGGTTTGCCTTCCCAGTAGTTTTCATTTGCAGTAAATATCATTTTGTCATCTTTTACCCACTTAACCAATACAAATGGACCTGTTCCTACAGGATATCTTGCAAGTCTATCTGATTTGCCTTCTTTTAGTAAATCCATAGCATATGTTTTGGAAAGGATTGAAGCAAAGTCCATAGCCATATTTGACAAAAATGGAGCTTCTGGTTTTTTAAGAGTTATTTTGACAGTATATTTATCTATCTTAATCACATCTTTTACAATTTTATCCATATCCATAGCGCCCCAGTATTTGTATGAGCCACCTAGTTTATTGTAAGGATTTGTTTTATCAAATTGTCTTTTTAAAGAAAAAACAACATCATCAGCTGTAAATTCATTTCTTTTTTTATAGTATTTTGTAGGGTGAAAATACACACCTTTTCTTAGATGAAAAACATAAGATAATCCATCTTTTGTAACATCCCAAGATGTAGCAAGCCCAGGTTCCATAGTAGTTGTTCCATTTTTAAACTGTACTAAGGTGTTATATACTTGTGTTGAAGCATAAAAGCTCTCCCCGTCTGTTACATGTGCTGGATCTATAGAAACTGAATCCCCACTTCTTCCAAATACCAAAACTCCACCATACTTTGGCGCAGCGTACATTAAAGTTGTTGCGAACAACAAAGCCGTTATGAGTAGTTTTCTCATGTTTTACCTCCAATTTATTTTTTTATTCAAGATAATTGTACCAAAGTTTCATAGATTACGCCTTAAAAAACAGTAAAATATCTATTTTTTGATATAATTTCAACTAATAACATAAAAAGTGAGTAAAAACGAAATGTTGATTAAAAATATGACTGTAAAAATTATCAAGATGCCGCTCCTTAAACCATTTAAGACGGCACTTAGGGTTGTGTATGAGCTTGAATCCATAATCTTAAAGATTGAGACAAGAAATGGACTTGTAGGATATGGTGAGACTGCTCCTACATTTGCGGTAACTGGCGATTCTAAAAGTTCTATCATAGAAGCATTGCATATTATAAAAAGACATATCATGGGAAAATCTGTACTTGATTTTAATCAACTTTTATGTATAGTCCACAACTCGATAGAGAAAAATTTTAGTGCAAAATCTGCTGTTGAGATAGCTCTTTATGATATATTTGCCCAAAATCTTAAAATTCCTCTGTATAGGCTGTTAGGCGGAAGCAAAAGAGATTTTAAGACTGGTATCACGATAAGCCTAAATGATATCGACACTATGATACAAGACTCTATAGAGGCACAAAGCAGAGGTTTTAAATCACTAAAGATAAAGCTAGGTGATGATTATAAGGAGGATATACAAAGGGTAATAGAGATAAAAAAAGCTCTACATGTAGAGACCTCTTTAAAACTAGATGCAAATCAGGGTTGGAGTAAAGAGGAGTGTGTAGAGTTTTTAAATAGCATGGAAAAACATCAAATTCCGATAGAATTGATAGAACAACCTGTAAAAAAAGGTGATATAGAGGGACTAAAATACATAAAAGAGAGAAGTTCTATACCGATACTAGCTGATGAGAGTGTTTTTTCACCGATGGATGCCGTGAAAATCTTGGAAGCCGATGCTGTTGATTTTGTAAATATAAAACTAGATAAATGCGGTGGAATCTCAAATGCTCTTTTGATAGCAGATATTTGCAAACTTTACGACACAAAGTGTATGATAGGATGCATGCTAGAGGGCGCTATCAGCGTAGGAGCAGCTGCACATGTAGCCTCAGCAAGGAGTGATACTGTCACTATGCTCGATTTGGATGCTCCAATTTTGTGTAAAACTTCTTTGGTTAGCGGTGGCGTGAAGTTTGATGGAGCCGATATAGAGTTGTCAGATGGATATGGCTTGGGTATTAGTGGGCTAAAGCCTACATAAAAATAGAGTTTAGATAGCAAAGCTGAATCTTCGTTACAAGCAAAGACCTATGGGTAGATGATAGAGACATTTGTATCTTTTT
>JALUMJ010000168.1 GCA_027040375.1 Campylobacteraceae bacterium | reverse complement strand
AAATCATATTCACTTATGCCTATTTCACTCTCTATCTGTTTATTCATTACTAAAAGCCCATTATGAGAATAGGAGCTTCTTACATCATTTTTTTCTAAAAAATTCTTTGCAGGAATAACTAAATCAGAAATTTCACTCGTCTCATTTTCATATAATCCAAAATAAATAACATTTTCACTCTTTTGTATTGCATTTTGTACACGAGAACTATCAGGCATCTGTGCTAGTGGATTTGCCCCTTGAATAAAAACAGTTGTAAACTCATCGAATTTTGTATTTACCTTAGAGACTCGTTTTGCTTTTGTCATAAACGCAGACTCTATATTCTCTTTTGAATTTCCAAGATAAGCAACACCACTTCCCTCTTTTGAAAAAAGTCCTAAAGATACGGCGAAAGCATCAATAGAGCGTAAAACATCAGCTCCATCTCTATATTTTTGGACACCAACACCACACACTATGGCAACTTTTTTATTGACACATAACTCTAAAATATCACCAATCTGACCAAGCGAAACACCAATATTTTCTAAAGTAGCTTTAATTCTTACACCTTGTGTCAGTTCATAATACTCTTCAAATTCACTTGCATATTTTTCTATAAAGAGTTCATCTAAACTATCATTAATAGAGACAAAACGCGTCAAAAGTAGTGCCAAAAAAATATCTGTATGAGGTTTTATTTGTACAAATATATCTGCATTTTTTGCAATCTTTGTTGCAACAGGATCAATAACAATCACTTTTTTATCTTTTATAAGTGGTAAAATATGTGAAGATGTCACATGAGGATTCCGTCCCCAAAAAATTACAACATCAGACTTAGCTATTTCACTCAGTGGCATATTTTTATTGCTACCGCGTCCGCTAATAATGCCTGCTTCCCCTGCTCCATCACAAAGAGTGCCATCCGTTAGCACTGCTCCAAAATTTGCAAAGAAATGATCAGTCACCTCTTGCATGAAAGCAAAATTACCACTCCCTCTATAGTGAAGAATATCACTTTTTAAAGAGGAAGATAAAATCTCTTTTAATTTATTTAATGCCTCTTGCATAGAGATATTTTCACCCTTATATCGTGGTAGTTCTATTCTCTTATTTTCCAAATAATGGTTCAAATGAGGGCATAAAAATCCATTTGTATAGCCCTCTTTCATCGGTTTTATCTTCCCATCATCATAAATAATTCCACAAGCATCATAACAATCAAGAGGACAGGCTGTAATACTACTTGCTTTCATCATTGTCTTCTTTTAATTCGATTTTAATAAGATTTGAAAAAATCTTTGGTGCTTTCATAAGAATCTGAGCACTGTATCTTGAAATATTTTTACCATCAGCAATTTTAGATATTCTTGAAAGTTTATAGTTACTCTTTTTTCCATTTATATACAAAACTTTATGTTTTAGATTTATAAGATCATTTTCATCAAGATAAACAACAGCTATAGCCTTGCTCACATCGGCAACAATTGCTAATGGCGTACCAATATTGACTACACTTTGTGGTTTTACTTTTATTTCATAAAGAACAAAACCATTTGCTACAATACTTTTATCTTGAATACTCTTCATAAGTTGTTTTCTTCTAAATGCTAAATCACTTATATTTGTTTTTAAAGAATTCATCTCTTTTAAAGTAGCAAGGTAACTATTTTCACTCGCTACCAAATCATAAAATTCTCTATCTTTTTCAACTTTTGATTTGATGCTTAAAGCCATAATTTTTTTAAAA
>JALUMJ010000167.1 GCA_027040375.1 Campylobacteraceae bacterium | reverse complement strand
CCATATTTTTTTTTTTTTTTAGCACTTAAGTACTAACCATAGATAAAGCTAATACAAAATAAGCTATAATAAGACTATAATTTACAAAGATTAGGACACACATGAAATATGATATTATAGTAGTTGGTGGTGGACATGCAGGCATAGAAGCTGCACTTGCAAGTGCTAGACTCGGGCATAAGACTCTGCTTTTAACTATGTTAGTTGAGCAAATTGGGGCTGCTAGTTGCAATCCTGCTATCGGTGGGCTCGCAAAAGGACATCTGGTCAAAGAACTTGATGCACTAGGCGGTCAGATGGGTATAACTACTGATAAAACAGGGATACAATTTAGAATACTCAATCAATCAAAAGGTCCAGCAGTTAGGGGAAGTCGTGCTCAAATTGATATGGATAGGTATAGAATTTATATGCGAAATATCGTTTTAAATACTGAAAATCTAAATGTAACCCAAGAAATTGCACAAGATATTTTAAGTGATGACGACAGAGCAACTGGCATAAAAACTCACCTTGGCAATATCTATACAGCCAAAAAAATCATCATAACAACTGGTACTTTTATGAAAGGGCTTATACATGTAGGGCAAAACAAGCAAGATGCTGGTAGATTTGGTGAATTTCCATCAGTAAATCTTTCTGATTCTTTGCGAAAATTTGGATTAAATTTAGGAAGATTAAAGACAGGAACTTGTGCTAGGATTGATGCTAAAAGTATAGATTTTTCAAAAATGGAAAAGCAAAGCGGAGATGAAAATCCACAACCTTTTAGCTTTAGAACTGATAGTGAAAACTTTAAACCTCATCAACTGCCTTGTTATGTTACTTATACCAATCTCTCCACTCATAATATCATAGAAAATAACTTTCATAGAGCTCCTCTTTTTACTGGTCAGATAGAAGGTACAGGACCAAGGTATTGCCCAAGTATCGAAGATAAAGTAAATAGATTTAGAGATAAAGACAGACATCATCTTTTTATAGAACCCCAAACAAAAGAAGCAACAGAATACTATATAAATGGGCTCACAACATCTCTTCCACCAGATGTTCAGCTAACTATGGTAAGGTCGATTATCGGGCTTGAAAATGCCAGAATTGTTCGTTTTGGATATGCTATAGAGTATGATTATATTGACCCTGTTGAGCTGAAACACACACTTGAAACAAAAAAGATGAATGGACTTTATCTAGCTGGACAAGTAAATGGAACTACAGGTTACGAAGAAGCCGCAGCTCAAGGTTTGATGGCAGGCATCAATGCTAGCCTTAGCATAGATGAAAAAGAGCCTTTAATACTAAGACGAGATGAAGCTTATATAGGGGTTTTGATAGATGATTTGGTGACAAAAGGCACAAAAGAGCCTTATAGGATGTTTACAAGTCGCGCTGAATACAGGCTTCTTTTGCGTGAAGATAATGCTGATTTAAGATTGAGCCCTTATGGATATAAGTTGGGTTTGATCGATGAAAAAACTTATGATAAAGTTGTCAAAAAAGACCTTCAGACAAAGGAAGGTTTGGCTTATCTTGAAGATACAATTCTTACACCATCAAAAGAAAATATAGCGTATTTGACCCAGATTGATGAAGATAAAATAACAGATAAAGTTAGTTTGCAAAAGATAGTGGCGAGAAAATCTTTTGATTTACATAAACTTGAAAAACTCTCACCTATATTTGAAAACTTTACACTTGAAGCAAAAAAACAGATACTAGTGGAAGCAAAATATAAAAATTATAT
>JALUMJ010000166.1:7443-24061 GCA_027040375.1 Campylobacteraceae bacterium | reverse complement strand
TTTCCATCAATCACACCTAAAACATTTTCTATGTTGTCATTATCTACCGCATCATTTGGAAAAAATGCTGCAATGTTGTTTATATATACTTCGCTCATCTACCGCTTGGTTCCTCGTATTTTTTTTCTAACTCTTTTAATTTATCTTTTTGAAAACTGTTTAAAATCTTTCTTACTATTATATTTATAGGCACTACTGTAAAAACCATCAAAGCTAAGAAAACAGCATAAACCGTAATGGCAATTTTTCTGCTTATCGTTTTTTTCTTGCCACAAAAATCTATAATTTTACTCCAGATATAAAAACTTCTAGTTCCTATCATCTCTGAAGCGATTAATTTTCCATTCACACAAACTGCATTTAGGTTTTTTAAAAGTGGTTTACCCTCTTTTTCTTTATCTTGCTTTAGCGCCTCATTTAGTCTTTGTCCAAATCTTGAAGCATCGTCTATATCCTTTTGCAAAATCCCAGCAGGTGGAAAAATCCAAAAAGCATCTTTCTTTCCACTTAAAAGCCACCTAGGAGTCGTAGCAAAAGAGTATATACCTTTACCTTGGTCAGTCAATGCAACATTGTCAATCAGTTTTGCATCAACATTGCTAAGCAACTTTTTGACTTTTTCTTGAGCCATCACCCACATATCTCTACAAGCTATCAAGGTAACGACTGGTTTATCTTTAAAAATCTTTTTTGCTTGGGATGACTTCAAAAATCCAACAATAGGAGATGAAGGAGCCAAAAACCAAATAGTGTACCCCAGCACAATCAAATCATAATCATCTTCAAGATTTTCCAACTTTTTAACCTCACATCCTCTCATGCGAGCGGCATCAGGAAATTCATCAAAAAATTCATAAAATGACCACGGATAAGGATATGAAGTGGTTGGCTTAATAGATTTTACATCAACTATTATATCATCATCATTGAGTTTAGAAATAAAGCTATCAACTACACTTTTTAACTGACCAGATTGTGAATAATATAAAACTAAAACTTTTTTCATGCGTATCTTTATTTTTTATATGAGTCTATATTTTACACTAAGTGCAATTAAGCTTTTATTAATTCCACAAAAAGCCACGAAGAAGCAAGAATCGCTGCATCACAAGTTTAGAATGAATACAACTTAGACGAAAATTGTCTTTTACTTTATCAAAGTGTGAAATTCTCTTTTTGGGTGGCGGATAATAACACTCAACATCAACTTCTTTTACCTTTCCACCGCTAAAACAATGAAGAACTAAAACCTCTATTTCAAAATCAAATCTTCTTTTTTTTATATTTAAATCAAGTATGGTTGTGGGATAAATTCTAAAACCACTTTGAGTGTCTTTCAAACTTTTAAATGTCTCTAAATTCACCCAAAAATTACTAAATTTTCTCCCAAATATTGAGCTTTTTGGAACATTTTCTTCTTCAAAATTACGGCTTCCTATGATTATACAATTTTCCTCCAAAACATCTACAAGTTTAAAAATTTCTGTGCTAATATGCTGTTTATCAGCATCCATTGTGACAAAAAATTTATATCCTAACTCTTTTGCTTTTTTAGCACCACTTAGTATCGCTTCACCCTTGCCTCTGTTTTGTTTATGAGTAATCAAATGTATATTTGAATCATTAATTTTTATTCCATTATCAGATCCGTCATCTACTACTATGATTTCATAATTTAGGGTTAAAACATCTTTGATAACTTCGTTTATATATGGTGAATTATAAACAGGAATAACGACACAACTTTTCATAGGCATATGCTTGCAACCATTTCGTTTTCGCAGATAACTTTATAGTTATTTTTGTTTTTTTCATAAATTAAAATTTGGTTTGGCTTGATTAGTTTTAGGAATTTTGCTTTTTTTATTGTTGTAATTTCTTTGTCAAATATTTGGGAAATTATTTCAAAATTTGTAAATCCTGGCATTATAGGATTTGTTGGAAAATGAGCTTTAAATATTGGGTGATTTTCATCGCAAAGTTTTATAGTGACTCTATTTTTATCTTTAGATATAATTTTGTAAAAATTTTTGATCAACATTTTTATTCCTAAGAGTGGTGTCCCCGACAAGATTCGAACTTGTGGCCTCTTGATTAGGAATCAAGTGCTCTATCCTGCTGAGCTACGAGGACAAAAGGCATAAAAAAAGCTAGGACATCTCAAAAGAGATGCCTAGCTTTTTAATTTTTCAAACTAAGCGTTTCTCTTTTTGATAATCTCTTCTGCAACATTTCTTGGAACTTCTGCATAATGGTCAAATTCCATTGAGTATGAAGCTCTTCCTTGAGTTTGACTTCTTAAATCTGTTGAATATCCAAACATCTCTGAGAGTGGACAAAAGGCATCAACAATCTTGTTGCCACTTCTATCACTCATAGAGCTGATTTGCCCTCTTCTTCTGTTTAAGTCGCCGATTACATCTCCCATAAAATCTTCAGGAGTTTCAACTTCAACTTTCATCATAGGCTCAAGTATAATAGCGTCAGCTTTTCTAGCACCTTCTTTAAATGCCATAGAAGCTGCAAGTTTAAATGCCATCTCACTTGAATCCACATCATGATAACTTCCATCATAAAGCGTAACTTTGACATCTTCAACAGGATAACCAGCAAGAACACCGCCTTGCATGGCTTCTTTTATACCTTTATCAACTGCTGGGATAAATTCTCTAGGAATTGAACCACCTTTGATATCATTTATAAATTCATAACCCTCACCTGGTTTTAGTGGAGTAAGTTTGATATATACATGACCATACTGTCCTCTACCACCTGATTGCTTAGCATATTTATGCTCTTGTGTTACTTCTTTTTTGATTGTTTCTCTATAAGCAACTTGTGGTTGTCCAACTTCGGCATCAACAGTAAATTCTCTAAGCATTCTATCAACCAAAATTTCAAGGTGCAATTCGCCCATACCTGAGATAATTGTCTGACCACTTTCTTCATCAGTTTCAACTCTAAAACTAGGATCTTCTTGAGCTAGTTTTTGAAGTGCGATACCCATCTTTTCTTGGTCAGCCTTAGTTTTTGGTTCAACTGCAACACTGATAACTGGATCTGGAAAGTCCATCTTTTCTAGGATTACTCTATCTTTATCACCAGCGAGTGTATCTCCTGTTAGCGTATCTTTTAGACCTACAACAGCACCAATTTCACCAGCGTGTAGTTTTTTAATCTCTTCTCTTTTATTTGAGTGCATTTTTAGGAGTCTTCCAACTCTCTCTTTTTTATCTTTTGTAGTATTATAAGTATAACTTCCACTCTCAAGACTTCCACGATATACTCTAACAAATGTTAATTGACCAACAAATGGATCAGTCATAATTTTAAAAGCAAGTGCGGCAAATTCACCATCATCGCTTGAATCTACAACAGTTTCACTTCCATCTTCGTATTCGCCTTTGATAGCTGCCACTTCTGTAGGAGCTGGCATATAATCAACAACAGCGTCAAGCAATGGCTGAACACCTTTGTTTTTAAATGCAGTTCCACACAACATCGGGACAAGTGTCATCTCTAGACATCCAGCTTTCAGTCCTGCTTTGATTTCATCTTCACTAAGCTCTTCACCGCCTAGGTATTTTTCAAGTAATTCATCAGTAGTTTCTGATATAGACTCAATCATATGTTCTCTATATTTTTCAGCTTTTTCTTGCAAATCAGCAGGAATATCTACTACTTCATAGTGTGAACCCATAGCAGCCTCATCTTCCCAAACAAGGGCTTTCATTTTAACTAAATCAACAACACCTTTGAAGTTATCTTCTGCTCCGATTGGTATCTGAATTGGTACTGGGTTAGATTTTAATCTCTCTTTTATCTGTTTTTCAACTTCATAAAAATCAGCTCCAACTCTATCCATTTTGTTTACAAAAACCATTCTTGGAACTTTATATCTATTTGCTTGTCTCCAAACTGTTTCACTTTGAGGTTGAACTCCACCAACTGCACAAAAAACTGCAACTGCACCATCAAGAACTCTCATACTTCGCTCAACTTCAATAGTAAAGTCAACATGGCCTGGAGTATCTATGATATTTATTTGATGATTATCCCACTCACATGTAGTAGCAGCACTTGTAATTGTGATTCCTCTCTCTTTTTCTTGTTCCATCCAGTCCATAGTAGCAGCGCCATCATGAACTTCACCGATTTTATGTGAAATACCAGTATAAAAAAGTATTCGCTCAGTTGTAGTTGTTTTACCAGCATCAATATGCGCGGCAATTCCGATATTTCTAACCATATTAATAGGATGTTTTCTTGGCATAATTATTCCTTTTTACCAGCGGTAATGAGCAAAAGCTTTATTTGCTTCAGCCATTTTATATGTATCTTCTTTCTTCTTAAAAGTTGCGCCTCTTGAGTTTGCAGCATCTAAAAGCTCGTTTGCTAGTCTTTCAACCATAGTTCTTTCGCTTCTTTTTCTAGCAAAACTTACTAACCATCTAAGGGCTAAAGTTTGTTGTCTAACTGGTCTTACTTCTATTGGCACCTGATAAGTTGCACCACCTACTCTTCTGCTTTTTACTTCCATAACTGGTTTAACATTTTCAATAGCATTATTAAAAATTTCTATACCTTTTAATTCATCGCTTCTTTTCTCAGCAAGTTCTAGTGCGCCATAAAAAACTTTTGCAGCAACACTTTTTTTACCGTCCAACATCAAGCTGTTTATAAATTTTGTGATTATTTTACTATTGTAAATTGGGTCTGGGAGTATTTCTCTAACTTCTGCTCTTCTTCTTCTCATTTTAATTCCTTCAAATTTCTAAATTTTACTCAAATACTATCTACATTCAAAGGATAGCACCTGTTTGATAAATTTATATTATTTTATTTTATTTTTTGGGTTTTTTAGTACCGTATTTACTTCTTGCAACAGTTCTGTTTGCAACACCAGCAGTATCCAAGGCTCCACGAACTATATGATACTTAACACCAGGTAAATCTTTGATTCTACCGCCACGAACTAGAACAATAGAGTGTTCTTGTAAGTTATGGCCTTCACCGCCGATATAACTAATAACTTCAAATCCGCTAGTTAGTCTTACCTTAGCAACTTTTCTCAAAGCAGAGTTTGGTTTTTTTGGAGTAGTTGTATAAACTCTCGTACAAACCCCTCTTCTTTGAGGACACCCTACCAATGCAGGAGATTTAGATTTCTTAATCACCTTTTTTCTTTCTTTTCTTACCAATTGGTTAATTGTTGGCACATCATTTCCTTATATATTTTTCATAATTGCTTACACTTCATAGTTAATTTAACCATGGAGTGTAAGCAATGAAGCCTGCTATTTTATTTAAAAATAGCTTAAAAGAGGGTTAAAAGGCATATATAAATATGCCTTTTTTATTAACCTTCTAACTCTACACTATTTTTTATCTTCACTTTTTTATCTTTATATAACCCAGTTCCAACTGGAATCATACGACCAAGAACAACATTTTCTTTCAAATCAACCAAGTGATCTATTTTTGCAGCTAAACTTGATTCTGTCAAGACCTTTGTTGTTTCTTGAAATGATGCAGCAGAGATAATACTATCACTTCCGATAGCTGCTCTTGTTACACCTAGCAAAATTGGCTCTGCTATAGCTGGTTCCCCACCCATCTTCATGATTCTTTCGTTTTCATCTCTAAATCTTGCACGGCTAATTAAGTCACCTTCTATAAACTTAGTATCGCCGCTATCTACTATTTTTATCTGTCTTAACATTTGTGAAACGATAACTTCGATATGTTTATCACTAATCGCAACGCCTTGCCCACGATATACTTGTTGAATTTCACTAACCAAATAGTAGTGAAGTGCTTTCTCGCCCATAATTCTCAATATATCATGACTAGAAACCACGCCATCTGTTAGTTTTTCACCAGCGTGTACAAATTCACCAGCGTGAACATGTATTTGAGTGTGTTTAGGGACTAGATATTCAGCACTTGAACCATCCGCTGCATCTATTATAATTCTCTCTTTTGCACGAAGAGGTTTTCCAAATCTAATAGTTCCATCGATTTCAGCTATAACAGTTGGGTTTTTTGGTCGTCTTGCTTCAAAAAGCTCACTTACTCTTGGAAGACCACCAGTGATATCTGTTGATTTTGCAGCAGCTTTAGGAGTTCTTCCTATCACATCTGCTATCTTAACAGTTTCACCATCTTTTACAAATATTGCTGTCTTTGGCTCTACTTGGTATTTGATGATTTGATCGCTATCTGTAGCTATCACCAAAGTTGGTTTCAAACCAGTTGGCAAATATTCATTGATAATCAATCTACTTTCACCAGTCATCTCGTCATATTGTTCAGTGGCACTGATTCCTGGTTCAATATCTTCAAATGTTATGACACCTGATTCTTCTGCGATTATTGGTATAGAGTATGGATCCCACTCTGCTATGATTATTTGCTCTGCTCTGCTTGGATGAGCGATTATATCATCAGCTTTATCAACTTTTATATTATCAGCGATATCTATGATTGAACCTCTTGGAATATAATGCCTTATAGCTTCTCTGTTTTCATCATCAGCGATTACCGCAAAAAGTCCTTTTTCATCTACTACATGCTCTTTTTGTATATCGTTATATCTCTCTAAATAATCACCTACTAACTGGTAATATTTAACGCTACCTTTAGCTCCAGTTAGTATTTTTTGAGAAATTGGGTCACCATCTTGAACTTTTAATTCACTTGCATATGGGATACGATTTGGAACATTCCAACTCTCTTTTATAACTTCAACTATACTTTCATTTTTATGTATAGTGTCTCCATTGCTATATGGCAAAAAGAATTTTCCATCAACTTTTCCACTTACGCCTGCAAGCTCATTTGCCTTTGCTAAATCACTTTTTCTAAGAACATATTTTATAGCTTCTTTATCGTTTATTATATTTAAAATAGTTTCATCATGTGAATTATCTATGCTTAAAACTCCATCAATTGTAGTTTTAATCTTAGGTTCAACTAGCAATATTGATGCATTTCTTCGATTTGCTATTATATTTTTGCCCTCTTTTGATAGATATGTTTTGACATTATAATATCTGATAAAACCTTCTTTTTGAGCGATTACTTGTCTGTCTTGTGCCTCAGTTGACGCAGTTCCACCTATATGGAATGTTCTAAGTGTTAGCTGAGTTCCTGGCTCGCCGATTGACTGAGCTGAAATAATTCCAACTGCTTCTCCTGGTTTTACCAAATCGCCAACACCGAGATTTACACCATAACATTTAGCACAAATACCTTTTTTGGCTTTACATGTGATAGGTGTTCTAATAACGATAGATTTAACGCCAGCATCTTCGATATTTTTAGCTTTTTTCTCGTCAATCAAAGTTCCCTCAGTAAAAAGAACTTCATTTGTGATATTATCGATAACATCTTCAGCTAAAACTCTTCCATATGCCCTGTCTTGAAGTGACTCTATTAATTCACCACCTTCACTTATCTCAGTTATCTCAACACCCTCATGTGTTCCACAATCTTGCATAGTAACTTTTACATTTTGTGATACATCTATCAATTTTCTTGTAAGATATCCAGCATTTGCAGTTTTCAAAGCGGTATCAGCCAAACCTTTTCTAGCACCGTGAGTTGAGATAAAGTACTCAAGAACATTCAAACCTTCTCTAAAGTTTGAGATAATTGGAGTTTCAATAATACTACCATCTGGTTTAGCCATCAGTCCCCTCATACCTGCTAGTTGACGAATTTGTGCTGCACTACCTCTTGCCCCTGAATCTGCCATCATATATATTGAGTTAAAACCATCTTTGTCGCTTTCGGTGAGTTTCATCATCTCTCTTGCAACATCGTTGTTAGTGTTTGTCCAGATATCAATAATCTTATTGTATCTCTCTTGCTCAGTCAATAATCCAGAACTAAATTGCTTTTGTATATCTACTACTTTTTTCTTAGCAGCTGCTATTTTTCCAGCTTTTGTATCAGGAACTCTAATATCATCTATAGAAACAGAAATTCCAGCTTTTGTTGCGTATTCAAATCCAAGGTTTTTTATATTGTCCAAGAATGTTGCAGTCTCTTTATATCCGCCTTCTTTATAAACATAATCTACTAAATTACCTATATTTTTCTTTTTAAGAACTATATTCCAAAATTCCTCTGGAACAAAATCTGGCAATATTGATTTTATGATTAATCTTCCTGCTGTTGTGAAAACAACTTTTCCATTTATTGCTGTTTTTATTTTTGCTTGAGCTTCAAGTGCTCCACTATCCATAGCAGTCAATACTTCATCTACATTTGAAAATATTTTATTTGAACCTTTTGCATTCATCTTTTCACGAGACATATAATAAAGCCCCAAAACCATATCTTGCGTTGGAACAGTAATAGCTTTTCCAGAAGCTGGAAGTAAAATGTTCATAGAACTAAGCATCAATACTTTACACTCTGCGATTGCCTCTTGAGATATTGGAACATGTACTGCCATTTGGTCACCATCAAAGTCCGCATTAAATGCAGAACAAACCAATGGATGAAGCCTAATAGCCTTTCCTTCAATCAAAACAGGATGAAATGCTTGAATAGAAAGCTTATGAAGCGATGGTGCACGGTTAAGCATAATAGGGTAACCATCAACTACTTCACTAAGACATTCCCAAACTTCATTTGTTTTATTATCAATCATTTTCTTAGCTTGTTTGATGGTAGTCGCGTAACCTTTTTCTTCGAGTCTTGCAATTAAATGAGGCTTAAATAGCTCTAATGCCATTAATTTTGGAATACCACATTGATCCATCTTTAAAGTTGGACCTACAACGATAACAGAACGACCAGAAAAGTCAACCCTTTTACCAAGCAAGTTTTGTCTAAATCTTCCTTGTTTTCCTTTTATGATTTCTGAAAGTGATTTTAGTGGTCTTTTATTTGCACCTTTTACGGCATTTGCACGACGGCCATTGTCAAAAAGAGCATCAACACTTTCTTGAAGCATTCTCATCTCATTTCTTATGATGATTTGAGGAGCATCAAGTTCCATCAATCTTTTAAGTCTTGAGTTTCTGTTTATAACTCTTCTGTATAAATCGTTTACATCACTAACAGCAAATTTTCCACCATCAAGTGCCACTAATGGCCTAAGATCTGGTGGAAGAACAGGAAGCATAGTAATCATCATCCATTCTGGTCTATTTCCACTGTGTAAAAGCGCTTCTACTATCTTTAATCTTTTTATGATAGTTTTTTTCTTGGCTTCTGAATTTGTATTTAACATATCCTCTTTTAAAGAAGATAAGATATCAACCAAATCTAAATCAGCCAACAAATCTTTTACTATTTGTCCACCCATATCTGCTACAAATCCAGCATCTTGAAATCTTTGATATAGTGACTGGTATTGCTCTTCATTTAAAACATCATATTTTCCAACAGGATTACTATTTTCACCATCATAGAAAGCCTCTCCTGGCTCTTTTACGATATATGCTTCATAGTATAATACTCTTTCTAAATCTTTCATTTTAACGCCAAGAAGAGTACCGATTCTACTTGGAAGTGAATTTACATACCATATATGAGCGACGGGAGCTACGAGTTCGATATGACCCATTCTTGATCTTCTTACTTTTGAACTTGTTACTTCGACACCACATTTTTCACATTTGATGCCTTTATATCTCATCTTTTTGTACTTACCACAAAGGCACTCGTAATCTCTTACAGGTCCAAAGATTTTGGCACAAAAAAGTCCATCTCGTTCAGGTTTTAAGGTACGATAATTTATAGTTTCAGGCTTTTTTACTTCACCATAACTCCAAGATCTTATCTTTTCAGGACTAGCTAGTCTTAATTGAAATGCTTGAAAATCTCTTGGTCTATTATCATCTAAAATTTCAACTGGTTCTAATCGTTTCATTTCTCATCCACCTCATTATATATTTCAACATCAAGCGCTAAAGCCTTTAATTCATTTGTTAAAACAAAGAATGTTTCAGGAACACCAATTTCAGGAACATTTTCTCCCCTTGTAAGTGCCTTATAAGCCGAAACTCTACCTTCGACATCATCTGATTTTATTGTCAACATTTCTCGTAAAGTATGAGCTGCGCCATAAGCTTCAAGTGCCCAAACTTCCATCTCACCAAATCTTTGTCCACCAAATAGCGCTTTACCGCCAACTGGTTGTTGAGTTACGAGTGAGTATGGTCCTGTGCTTCTAGCATGCATCTTTTCATCAACTAAGTGATGAAGTTTAAGCATATACATGTAGCCCACATTTACTCGCTCTTTCATTTTTTCACCTGTTTTCCCATCATAAAGCTCAGTTTTTCCATCCATATCAATCTTTGCAAGCTCAAAAAGTTTTGCAAATTCTTCTGCGTTAACACCTTCAAAAATAGGAGTTGAAAATCTAACACCAGTGCTCCAATCTCGAGCATATTCAAGAAGTTTTTCATCATCAATTTTAGATACAAAATCTTTAGCATTCATAAGTTTTGCGATATCTGCAATTTGAATCATCTTAGCTCTTAGAGTTTTTAACCATTCACCTTGCTTTTCTTCAAAAATATCAGCAATTTGATCTCCAAGTCTTCTGCCAACAAGTCCAAGATGAACTTCAAGTATTTGACCGATATTCATACGACTTGGAACTCCAAGTGGGTTTAAAACGATATCTGCTGCTTCTCCATTTTTAAGATAAGGCATATCTATTTCTCTTACGATATTGGAAACGATACCCTTGTTTCCATGTCGTCCAGCCATCTTATCGCCTACTTTTAGTTTTCGTTTAGTTGCTATATAAATTTTGACAAGTTTAACAACACCGCTAGGCAAAATATCATCTTTTTCAAGAGTATTTAACTTTGCATCATGCTCTTCTTTTAATTTTTTCTTTTCATTTTGGAAGTAGTTTTTCAACTCTTTATACTCTTCTTGAACATCATCTGAATATGCTCTTATGATTGTATTGATGGCAAATCTATTTACTTTTTCCAAATCTTCTTTTGCTGCAAGCTTACCAGCATTATAAACTTTTTTATTAATCTCTTGTTCTTTTTCAAGAGCATTTTTAGACAATAGAGAGTTTATTCTAAGCATCTCTTCGCGGTCTAGCATAAGCAACTTATCATGATGCTCACGGTCTAGTTTATCTTTTTCTTCTTCATAAGCTTTTAATGATCTAGGATCCTTATCATATCCTTTTTTAGTGAATATTTTAACATCAACTATCACACCTTCAAGCGATGGAGATGCATATAGAGATTTATTTACAACATGTCCAGCTTTTTCACCAAAAATTGCTCTTAGTAATCTCTCTTCTGGAGTTGGTTTAACTTCTCCTTTTGGAGAAACTTTTCCAACTATAATCATGCCAGGCTTGATATATGTACCGATTTGAACAATTCCACTTTCATCTAAATGTGCTAAATCTTCTTCTCTAACATTTGGTATATCTTTTGTTATCTCTTCAACACCATCTTTAAGCTCTCTTGCTTCAATCTCTTTTTCATATACATGTACACTCGTAAATGCATCTTCTCTTATCATCTTTTCACTTATAACGATAGCATCTTCATAGTTATAACCGTTCCATGGCATAAAAGCAACCATCACATTTTTACCAAGTGCCAATTCGCCTTTATCCATACTTGGACCATCTGCTATGATTTGTCCAGCTTCAACAAATTCGCCTTTTTTGACAGTTACTTTTTGTGTGAAAGTTGTATTTTGGTTTGTTCTCATATTTTTTTGCAAACCGTAATGATCTATAAATGCACCATTTTCATCTTCACCTAATATATAAATATTTCTGCTATCTACTTTTTCTACGATTCCAGCTCTTTTTGATTTTATAGCTTCCCATGAATCTCTTGCAGTGATTGCTTCCATACCAGTACCAACCATCGGGGCACTTGTTTTCATCAATGGAACACCCTGTCGTTGCATGTTTGAACCCATCAAAGCTCTGTTGGCATCATCATGCTCCAAGAAAGGGATAAGTGAAGCCGCAACTCCAGCTACCATCATAGAAGACAAATCGATTAGATTTACTTTTTCTTTTTCTGTTAGAACAATTTCACCGTCAATTCTAGCTTCAATCAAATCTTCTACTATTTCATTATTTTCATTTATTTGCGTACTAGCAGGTGCAATCACCATGCCCTCTTCTTGAGTAGCAGTTATATATACGATTTCATCTGTTATGGTGTAATTTTTTACTACTCTATATGGAGCTTCTACAAAACCCATTTCATTTACTTTTGCGTACATAGCAAGTGTGTTAATCAAACCAATATTTTGACCCTCTGGAGTCTCTATCGGACAAATTCTTCCATAATGTGTAGGGTGAACATCTCTTACTTCAAAGCCAGCTCTCTCTTTTACTAAACCACCAGCTCCAAGAGCACTTAGTCTTCTTTTGTGAGTTATTTCACTCAAAGGGTTAGTTTGATCCATAAATTGTGAAAGTGCTCCACTTGAGAAAAATTCCATGATTGTACTTGTAATCATCTTAGAATTTACCAAATCATGAGGCATCAACTCTTCTATAGTTCCGCTTAAAGATGTAAATTTATCTCTTATAGTTTTTTGCATTTTTATTAAACCGGTGTGCAATTCATTTGATAAAAGCTCACCAATCGCTCTAATTCTTCTGTTTCCTAAGTGATCACGGTCATCTATATGACCTTGTCCATTTTTAACTTTTATTAGGTATTTTACAGTTTTTATGATGTCTTCGCTAGTCATAACTGTCAAATACTCAGGAACATCAAGACCTAGTTTATGATTCATCTTCATGCGACCAACTTTAGTCAAATCATATCGTTCAGGATTAAAAAACAAATCTTTAAAGAAAGCTTTTGCAGCCTCTTTAGTAACTGGCTCTCCTGGTCTCATAACTTTATAAATCCTGATAGTTGCAAGATCATTTTCATCTTCTATTTGCTCTGTTTGTCTTAATAATTTTAGTGTTTCATAATCAGCGATAAAAGAATTTATGATAGCATCATCAACTCCTGGAGCTAAATCATTTGCTATTTCAATTGTTTCGCATCCTTGCTCGATAAGCTTAGCAAGTTTGGATTCATCAAGTTGAGTTAGTGTATCATATAAAACTTCACCACTCTCACTATCTATAATCGGTGATGATAAAAATCTATTAATTAATATTTCAACAGGATATTCTACCAATTCAACGCCATCTTCCTTGAATTTCTCTGCTCTTTTTTTAGTAAGTCTTTTTCCAGCACTTATAAGTTGGTTGCCTTTTTCATCTTTTAAATCAAAGTCAACTCTACCAACAAATTCTTCTGGATTATAATTCATAAAAAATTTATTATCTTTTAGCTTGATGCTTTGTACTGGGTAAAACATCTTTAATATATCTTGTTTACTATATCCTAGTGCTCTAAAAAGTATCGTAATAGGCACTTTTCTTCTTTTGTTTATTCTCATAAAGAGTGTATCTTTAGCATCATATTCAAAATACAACCAACTTCCTCGGTCAGGTATAATTTGAGCGGTATATATAAGTTTATTATTTACAGTGCTACTCTCTGTTTCTTTAAATATAACACCAGGACTTCGGTGTAGTTGGTTAACAACAACTCTTTCTACTCCGTTTATTATAAATGAAGTCCTATCAGTCATAAGAGGTATATCTCTTATAAATATAGCTTGTTCTTTTATATCTTTAACACCAGCTTTTTCGCCAGTTTTTTCATCTTTATCCCACAATATCAATCGAATATTCATCCTAAGACCAACAGAATATGTTAATCCTCGCTCCATGCATTCTCTAACATTATATTTTGGTTTTCCAATTTCACTGCCAACATACTCTAGTGTAAGTCTATTTTGAGGGTCATGGATAGGAAAAATTGATCTAAATACTTTTTCTATTCCACCTTCGGCACCTTCGCCTACTTTTAAAAAATTTTCATAACTCTTTTGTTGTAGCTGGAGTAAGTTTGGAACATCTATTTTTTTTGGTACTTTTGAGAAATCTACTCTTAGGCGATTTCCTGATTTTAAGTTATTTAACATGAGACTACCTCGTGTGGTTGTTTATAAGGGTGATGAGATTGCAAATCTGCAAACTCATAGCAGTTTGACTGTTTTATTACAGAAATTTTTATATCTAATATTTTAATATATATCAGGGAGAATTTCTCCCTGAGTATTGTTTTATTTAATTTCAGCTTCCGCGCCAGCTTCTTCAACTTGCTTTTTGATATCTTCAGCTTCGTCTTTAGAAACACCTTCTTTTAATGTAGTTGGAGCACTTTCAACTGCTTCTTTTGCTTCTTTTAAGCCAAGACCAGTAATAGCTCTTACTACTTTAATAGCATTGATTTTCTTAGCGCCTGCACTTTTAAGAATAACATCAAATTCTGTTTTTTCTTCTGCAGCAGCAGCGTCGCCACCGGCAGCACCTGCCATCATAACTGGAGCAGCAGATACACCAAATTTTTCTTCAAATTCTTTTACTAATTCACTTAATTCAAGTACTGATAGACCTGAAATGTATTCTAATACATCTTCTTTAGTTATTGCCATTTTTATCTTTCCTTTTATATTTTTATATTAACCACATCATGGTTAAATTTTTAAATTATTATGCTTCTTCTTTTTTAGCTCTTAGTGCATCCAAACCGATTGTAAAGTTTGTAACTGGAGCCATCCAAGTTTGAAGTAACATACCAATAAGCTCATCTCTTGAAGGCAATTTAGATAATGCTTCAATCTTAGCAACATCAACTATTTCACCAGCGATGAAACCTGTTCTTATAGTAAAGTTCTTATTTTTCTCAGCATATTTAGCTACAACTTTTGTAACATCTAGTTGATCTTCGCCCCAAACAAACATATTTGTGTCTTTAAGGCTAATACCTTCAATTTCAGCATTTTTCATAGCTATTGTTGCTAAAGTATTTTTTGCAATACGAACACTTACATTTACTTCTCTAGCAGCATTTCTCAATGCTTCTATAGATATAGTGTCAAGTCCTTTAAAATCACAAACAACAAATGCGTCGGAAGCTTTAAAACTAGCAGTTAATTCTTCAACTATTTCTATCTTTTTATTTCTTGTCAATTTTTCTCCTTTCCGACCGGTGATTTCAAGCAGAGATGGAAAATTCCAAATTAAGCCTAAGCCTCGGCTATCTCCAATCAAGATTTTTAAAAGCTGCAAATGCAGCTTTAGTTATTTATTTAAAATCAATCAATTCTTGGTTATCAAGCGACAATGATGGACTCATTGTTAGAGATATTGCAGCAGTTTTTATATATTTACCTTTTGAAGCTGCTGGTTTTTGTTTGTTTATTGCTTTTATAAATGTTTCAAAATTTTCTTTTATTTGTTCATTTGTGAAACTAATTTTTCCTATACCAGCTTGTACATTACCTTGTTTATCAACTCTAAAGTTTACTTGTCCGCCTTTTGAGTTTTCTACTGCTTTTGCAACATCCATAGTAACTGTACCAGTCTTTGGATTTGGCATGATACCTTTTGGTCCCAAAATTCTACCAACTTTACCTACCATACCCATCATATTTGGAGTAGCTATTAGTACATCAAAATCAATTTTACCAGCTTGAATATCTGCAATCAACTCGTCACTTCCAACGATATCAGCTCCAGCTGCTTTTGCTTCATCAGCTTTAGCATCTTTTGCGACAACTGCAACTCTAACATTTTTACCAGTTCCAGCAGGAAGGACTACAGAGCCTCTTACCATTTGGTCTGCATGTCTTGGATCAACATTTAATTTCAATGCTACTTCAATCGTTTCATCAAATTTTGCACTTGCTAAATTTTTAATATTTGCAAGAGCTTCTTCCATCTTATATATCTTTTCAAAATCTACTTTTTTTTGAAGTTCTTGAATTCTTTTATTAATTTTATTTCCCATTATTTATCTCCGCATTTTTTTTGCTTCCACTAATCCTTAGTGGTTAAGGTTTAACAATTTTTACTCTGAAACAGTTATTCCCATACTTCTAGCACTTCCCGCAATAATCTTAGATGCTGCTTCTCTATCGTCAGTATTAAGGTCTGCTATCTTTTGCTCAACTATAGATAGAACTTGTTCTTTAGTTAAATTTGCAATTTTATTTTTCAAAGGATTATCACTGCCTTTTTTAATGCCAGCTGCTTTTTTAATCAAATCACTTGCTGGTGGCTGTTTTGTGATAAAAGTGAAACTTCTATCTGCATATACTGTGATAACTACTGGAATATTATATCCCATCATATCTTTTGTTTTTTCATTAAATGCTTTACAAAATTCCATAATATTCACGCCTTGTTGTCCAAGTGCTGGACCAACTGGAGGTGATGGATTAGCTTTTGCTGCTGCAATTTGTAATTTTATTTCGCCAATTACTTTCTTAGCCATATTATAATTCCTTCTTTCATTTTTATTTCTTCTTTTATATGAGCAAAGCCCATATAAAATTCATCTCACTAAAGCTACGCCTTTGGCGAGAAGGGTTTACATTTCAAACTTCCTCACTAAAGCTACGCCTTTGGCGAGAAGGGTTTACATTTCAAACTTCCTCACTAAAGCTACGCCTTTGGCGAGAGAGATTTATGTTTTAAACTATCTTTTCTACTTGTGAGTAGAGAATTTCTACT
>JALUMJ010000166.1:0-7343 GCA_027040375.1 Campylobacteraceae bacterium | reverse complement strand
CTCACTAAAGCTACGCCTTTGGCGAGAAGGGTTTACATTTCAAACTTCCTCACTAAAGCTACGCCTTTGGCGAGAGAGATTTATGTTTTAAACTATCTTTTCTACTTGTGAGTAGAGAATTTCTACTGGTGTGCTTCTTCCAAAAATTGAAACATTTAATCTCAATTTTCCGTGTTCCATATCATACTCTTCAACCATACCTGTAAAGTTTGCAAAAGGGCCGTCGATGATTCTAACACTTTCTCCGTCTTCAAAAAATATTTTTGGTTTAGGAGCTGCTCTTTTTTCAACTTTTTCGATTATAAGATTGATATCTTTTTCACTTAAAGGTGTTGGTCTTTTTGACTCACCAATAAACCTACCAACTTTTGGCAATGCTTGTATCTGTTGCCAAAGAGCAGTATCAAGATCAATCTCAATAAAAGCATAACCTGGATACAAACTTCTCTCTGTTATCTTTTTTTCGCCATTTTTAACTTCTATTACATCCTCGGTAGGAACCAAAACATTCTTTAGTTTTTCTTCCACACCGTTATCTTTAACTAAAGTTTCAATAGCTTTTCTTACAGTTTGTTCGCTTCCTGCAAAAGTTTGAATAGCATACCATTTGTGTGACATAACACAACCTGCTAAATGATAGTTGATAATGTATATGACATTATCATATCAATTATTGCTAGAAACAATGAAATAACTGAAACAACCACAAAAACAGAGATAAATGCATTTCTAATCTGATCCTTAGTAGGAAAGATTACTTTTGTCAACTCTGATTTAGCTTGTTCGTAATATAATTTTAATTTTTCCATTCATACACCTTAAATAGTGGCAGGGCAGGAGGGACTCGAACCCGCAACATTCGGTTTTGGAGACCGACGCTCTACCAATTGGAGCTACTACCCTACATAAAGTTAAGACTCAAAGAGACTTAACTTTTTAATTTTACTTCTTTGTGAATTGTATGTTTTTTAAGTCTTGGACTATATTTTTTCAATTCAAGCTTTTCAGTAATAGTTTTATTGTTTTTAGTTGTTGTGTAGTTTATGTCTCCACATTCACTACATTTCAATCCAATTTTAACTGTCATTTTTATACCTTTTTTTATAGACGAGAAGATTAATTCTCGTCTATATTATATAATTATTTGTTTATTTTAGAAACAACACCAGCACCAACAGTTCTACCACCTTCACGGATAGCAAATCTAGTACCTTCGTCCATCGCGATTGGTGTTATTAGCTCTACATTTATCTTAACATTGTCACCTGGCATAACCATCTCAGTACCCTCTGGTAATGTGATTGAACCTGTAACATCTGTTGTTCTTACATAAAATTGTGGTCTATAGTTATTAAAGAAAGGAGTATGTCTTCCACCTTCTTCTTTACTTAAGATATAAACTTCTGCTTCAAAAGTTGTATGAGGAGTTATAGAGCCTGGCTTACAAAGTACCATACCTCTTTCAACATCTTCTTTCTTAGTTCCTCTTAGAAGAATACCACAGTTGTCACCAGCTTCTCCTTGTTCCATCTCTTTATGGAACATTTCAACACCAGTTACGATTGTTTTTTGAGTATCTTTTATACCTACAATTTCAATTTCTTCACCAACTTTAACTGTACCTTTTTCGATTCTACCAGTTACAACAGTTCCTCTACCTGAAATTGAAAATACATCTTCAACAGGCATCAAATAGTCTTTATCAGTTTCTCTTACTGGAGTTGGGATATAAGCATCTACTTGAGCCATCAATTCCATTATTTTTTCGCCCCATTCTCCAACAGTACCATCTTTAGCTTCTTCTAATGCTTTTAAAGCTGATCCAGCGACGATTGGAGTATCATCACCTGGAAAATCATACTCTTCAAGTAATTCTCTAATTTCCATCTCTACTAATTCTAGTAATTCTTCATCATCAACCATATCAGATTTATTCATGAATACTACTATATAAGGAACACCAACTTGACGAGACAATAAAATATGCTCTCTAGTTTGTGGCATAGGACCATCTGCTGCACTAACAACTAAAATAGCACCATCCATCTGTGCTGCACCTGTAATCATATTTTTAACATAATCCGCGTGACCTGGACAGTCAACATGAGCGTAATGACGATTTTCTGTTTCATACTCTATATGAGATGTGGCAATCGTAATACCTCTTTCTCTCTCTTCTGGTGCATTATCGATACCAGCAAAATCTTTAAAATCTGCTAGACCTTTACTTGCTAGTACTGCTGATATTGCAGCTGTTAGAGTTGTTTTACCATGATCGACATGACCAATTGTACCTACATTTACATGTGGCTTTGTTCTTGAATACTTTTCCTTTGCCATTTCTTCCTCCGTGTGGATAATTTTATTTTTATTTAATTTAATTTTATGGAGCTCATAGAGGGAATTGAACCCTCGACCTCTTCCTTACCAAGGAAGTGCTCTACCTCTGAGCCATATGAGCCCAATGTGCTCATCAACTACTTATTTTAGCCAAACAATGATAACGAATTAATAACAATTGATTTTATGTGGATTTAAGCAGTGAACTTTAACTGTAATATCTTACTAAAGCAGAAAAAATTCAACAGCTCCCAGTAAATAAAATCTGGAGCGGGAGACGGGATTCGAACCCGCGACCCCCAGCTTGGAAGGCTAATGCTCTAGCCAACTGAGCTACTCCCGCATATGTTAATAAATAATGGTGGTGAGAGAAGGATTCGAACCTTCGAAGGTAAAAACCAGCAGATTTACAGTCTGCCCTCGTTGGCCACTTGAGTATCTCACCATTTATATCTTAACATTGTTATCTGGTCAAGCACTGTTACATTTTCACAAATAAATGGAGCTGGCAAACGGACTTGAACCGCCGACCTGCTGTTTACAAGACAGCTGCTCTACCAACTGAGCTACGCCAGCACCTAATTTGTGAGGTGAAATTATAGCTCAAATATACTTCAATGTCAATACTTTTTCGCTATAATGACACAAATTTTTGTTTTTAAGGGAATATTTATGGATACATTATTTGAAAAGATGGGACTATTTTATCTAGGCAAGGATAGTAGCGATGACACACTCGAGCTTTACAAGTCAAAACACTTAACTACTCACGCTGCTATTATCGGTATGACTGGGTCTGGTAAAACTGGTTTGGGTATTGGGATTATTGAAGAAGCTGCGATTGATAATATCCCCTCTATCATAATAGATCCCAAAGGTGATATGGGAAATCTTTGTTTAGATTTTCCAAATATGAATCCTTCTGATTTTACACCATATATCGATCCTATTGCGGCACAAAATAAAAATTTGAGTACCGAAGAGTTTGCTAAAATAACAGCTCAAAAATGGAAAGACGGTATAGAATCTTTTGGGCAGGACTTAGCTAGAGTTAAAAAACTCTCTGATGTTAAAAAAACTATATATACTCCTGGCAGTTCAGCAGGAGTCGGTGTAAATATCTTAGGTAATTTCAATGCTCCAAATACTGAAATTTTAGATGACTCTGACTTGTTTTCTTCTTTAATCAATTCAACTGTTACATCTTTATTGTCTTTAGTTGGAATTGACACGAATCCTATAAGCTCAAAAGAGCATTTACTTCTTTCTAATATTTTTAATTTTTACTGGTCAAAAGGTAAGTCTTTGAGTCTTGAAGATTTGATAGGATACATCGCAACTCCACCATTTAAAAAAATTGGGGTTTTAACTCTAAAATCTTTTTATCCACAAAATGAAAGAATGAAACTTGCCATGCTGTTAAATAATGTTATATCTTCGGTTACATTTTCAACATGGATCAGGGGAGAAGCTCTTGACATACAAAATATGCTCTATGATGAAAAAGGAAAGGCAAAAATCTCAATCTTTTCTATCGCTCATCTAAATGACAATGAAAGAATGTTTTTTGTAACTATCTTATTGAACGCATATATAAACTGGATGAGGGCACAAAGAGGAAGTTCAATTTTGAAATCATTAATATATATGGATGAAATATTCGGGTTTTTTCCTCCGACAAAAAATCCACCTTCAAAAGAGCCTATGTTGCTTTTGCTTAAACAGGCTAGAGCTTTTGGGACAGGCATAGTTCTAAGTACGCAAAATCCTGTTGATATAGATTATAAAGGCTTATCAAATATAGGTACTTGGTTTATAGGCAAACTTCAAACAAAACAAGATATAAATAAAGTACTTGACGGTGTTGCGGCAAAATCTGATTTAAGCAAAGCTGAAATTTCCAAAAAGATTGCAACGCTAAAAGAGAGAAATTTTTTCTTAAAAAATGTACATGTAGAAAAAACAGATGAATTTTATACCAGGTGGGTTCTCTCGTATCTAAAAGGTCCTATGACAAAAAACGATATAAGAGCACTGATGAAAGACCGAAAAGAAAATTTAGCCCAAAAAGAAAATTTGATTGCCCCTAAAAAAACGAGTAGAGTTAATACAAAACCTATTTTATCTGAGGATATCAAAGAATACTTTATTGATACCAACATAAATTCGGATGAGCCTTTTTATCCTTACATGTATGGACATGTAGAATTAAGATTTTATAACCTAAAAAGAGATATAGACTCTGTTGAAGATATATTTTTAAAGCTTGAGTTAAGAGATGATGTAAAGTCAATAAACTGGAAGGATAGTGTTGAAGACGAAGAACCACAATTTACTTCCAAAGCAAACAGTAGTGCAAAATACGCATCACTTCCTGACATTATTTCAGGAGAAAAGAATTTAAATACTTGGAAGAAAGAACTTTCTAATTTTATATACAATACCAAAAGGCTTGAGCTTTATAGCTGCAAAGCTTTAAAAATAGAATCAAAAAATGGGCAAAGTAAACAAGACTTTATGCTTGAAATTCAAGATATTTTAAAAGAAAAAGAAGATGAAAAAGTTGAAAAAATAAAATCTAGTTTTCAGACCAAATACGACAGATTGCAAGATAAGCTGCAAAGATTAGAATTTAAACTTGAAAAAGAGAAGTCTGATGTCACCACAAAAGCAACCGATACTTTTATAGGAATAGGCATGACGGTGCTTGGAGCAATATTTGGCAGAAAAGCCTTATCGGCCTCTACAATCAGCAGAGGAGCATCTGCAATCAAAAAAGGTAAAAGTATTTTAACAGAAAGAAATGATGTAAAAAATACTATTGCTCTTATGGATAATGTCAAAGAAGATATGAGCAATCTTCAAGACAGCCTACAAGACGAGATTGACAAAACAGATGATCAGTTCAACATAAACAACTATGAGATATCTAATATAGCGATTAAGCCTAGAAGAAGTGATGTCTGCGTAGAAGATATTGCTGTTTTATGGGAGCGCTAAGTGAAGATTCTTTTTTCGCCTAGTGAAACAAAAAGTAGCTTGAGTTCGGATTTGGCGCTAAGTGAAGATTCCTTTTGTTGTAAAGACCTATATGAAAAACGAATGGAAGTTATAGATAAATATCAAGATATTTTAAACTCCAAAGATATAAACAATTTAAATAAAATATTTGGGTTAAAAGATGAAAACAAATCCTTTGAACTGGCAAAGATTGATATAAAAACAGCCTCTACATGTAGAGCTATCCAAAGATACACAGGTGTCGCATATAGCTACCTAGATTATGAAAATTTAACTAAAAAACAAAAAGATTTTATAGATAACAGTGTCATAATTTTTTCAAATCTATTTGGACCAATCTTGGCAAAAGATAAATTACCTATATATAGATTAAAACAAGGAGCAACGCTAGAAGGTTTTAAAACCGAAGAGTTTTATAAAAAAAATTTTAGTGATGAACTTGATAGCATACTAAAAGATGAGTTTATCATAGACTTAAGAGCCAGTTTTTATGAGAAATTTTACAAAATCCCATATCCATACATAACATTAAAATTTATAAAAAACGGCAAGGTGGTAAGTCATTGGGCAAAAGCATACAGAGGAGTAGTCTTAAGGCAATTAGCTATAAACAACATCACTTCAATAGAAAATTTTAGAGATATGCAGATAAAAAATCTAGCGATAGAAGAGATACAAGAAAAAGATTTAAAAACAGAATTTATATACAATATTATTATCTAAACACCCAATAAATGACGAAAAGAAGAGTTTATATCTGAATACTTGAATTTAAAACCATATTTTTTCAAAGCATTTGGATATATCTCTTTTGAACCAGTTAGCACGATAGCACCTTCGCCATAAATCATTTTTATAATCATAGCAGGCAATGGCAAAAATGTTGGTCTATGCAGTATTTTTCCTAATGTTTTTGCAAAAACTAGATTATTCACTGGATTTGGAGAAACTGCATTAAATATTCCCTCTAAACGCTCTTGGATAACAAATCTATACATGTTAATCAAATCATCAATATCAATCCAACTAGTTATAATCTTAACGCTACCTATAACTCCGCCCAAACCCATCTTGTAAGAAGGTAGCATCGCTTCAAATGCTCCACCATCCATGCCCAAAACAACTCCAAGCCTAAAAATAGCAGTTGGCTTTATACATTTATTTGCTTCTTTTTCCCACTCTTCGCAAAGCATTCCTAGAAAATCTTGTGATATTTCCTTGCAACTCTCATCGCATGCTTTATCATTTGGATAAATTCCAACTGCTGAAGTCGAGATAAATTGTTTTACCTTGCTCTTATTTATAGCATTTACCAATTTTTTTGTGCCCTCTATCCTACTACTATATAGTAGCTCTTTACACGGTTCATCCCATTTTTGCATAATCGGCTCACCTGCTAGATTTATAACAGTATCAACACTTTGTAGTTTTAATAAGATTTCATCTGCTGTATCATCTCTGTCAATGACCACAAAATCATCAAATATATTTTTTATATGTGAGCCTATAAATCCACTAGCTCCACTTATCGCTATTTTCATCTATTATTCCTATACTTATGCTATAATCTTCGAAAGAATATCAAATTGCACTTAATGTATAGTTAAACTATATTTTTAATTAAAATAAAAAAGCTATAATTTTATTTTTTACAGTAAAATTACGCGAAAATTTAAGGAGAATATCATGTTCCAATGGATATTAGTAGCGGTTTTAGTATATGTTATTTATTTTTTAGTAAATAAATACGAAAAAAAACTAAACTTGCTAACGGAATCAATAGAGTTGAATAGATCTGAGATTACAACCAACAAAGATCTTATCGAGAAAAATAAAACTAAAATAGTAGATAATCACAAAAAAATCACAAAAAATAGAGAGCATATAGATATAAATAAAGATACTCTAGCTAAATTAAAAGATTAGAACAAGCATAATCGCATCAATAATATACTTGATGCGATTATATTTGAGACCGTAAA
>JALUMJ010000165.1 GCA_027040375.1 Campylobacteraceae bacterium | reverse complement strand
CTGAGTGTTGATAACTTTATAAAAAAATCTTCAATAATCAGCATGAGCGAAGAGGGCATAAAAAAAATAGGAAAAGAGTGTGCGTTGTTAGCAAAAACCGAAGGGCTGACAGCACATGCAGCTTCAGTACGAGAGAGAATGTAAGTTTTCCTACTTCTCTAAAAGCTTTTCTATTTTACCTAAAATCAGATTTGCATGGACTTTTAAATCATAATACTCCCCCATGTAAGACAGTGGTATTTTTGTCTCTTTTTGTATTTCATCTAAAATCTTAAGCAAATCAATTTTAGTTCTTGCAAGTTCTTTTTTATCAGTGTTTTTTAACCTAGAGTCGATTTCATGTAAGATTTTATACCATTTATACACCTTTGACCTCACTCGCCATCTATAAAGAGGCATAGCACCCTTTAAGAGAGGAAAAAGCAAAGTTAAAAGAGGAATAATCAAGATAGCAAGTCTATCTATCATACTTGCTATCCAAAATGGGAATATTTTTTCTAAAAAACTATCACCTTTTAGCAGATAGTTTTTTGCATCACTGCTCATTGGAATTTGAGTGTATTTGTATGTTGGAAATTGATTTTGTACTGAAAAAATAGATGATGGCGAATGTACCTTTTTTGCAATTTTCAGCAACAATCTAATCAAATCAGGATGTAAAGTTTTATTAGCAACCAGTGTAGCAGTGGTTCCCAATAAAGTTTTATCGACACTAGGGATATTTTTTTCTAGATTTACAACACCCTCGCCAAGTGATAAGGCAGATAAATAAGAAAATCTTTTGCTGTAGGCATTGGCTCTTTTGAAACTAAAAAGTTCAAGTTTGTTATCACTCAATAAAGCTTGTATTTTAGGAGAACTAGCAGATATAACACTAAAAGTAGCATCTACTTTTCCATTTTTTAGTGCCATTTTTGGAGTTTGGTTTTTTAAATTTACAAAATTTGTATTTGTTTCATCTATATTGTTTTCTTTTAATAAAACTTTTGCCAAAGTTCTAGTCCCACTTCCAACCCCACCAATATATATATTTTTGCCTTTTAACTCATAAAGATATTTAAAGTGCTCACTCTTTCTATGAAATATCCAAAGAGGTTCAAAATATATACTACAAAGTGACATTAGATTTTTTAAATCTTGTTTTTTTGCAGTCCCTCCTTGAACAAATGCAACATCGACTTCACCATTTTCAAGCATAGAGAGTGCTTCAACAGAGCCAGCTGTTGGTATAAGTTGCAAGTCAAATTTTTCTTTTTTGAGTAAGTTGTGGTAAATAGTTGCAAAATGATAATACGACCCATCAGCTTTACCAGTAGCTATCTTTATCGTCTTTGGAGGTGCTGGGTCGATGAATTGGTATGAAAATATACCAACAATTAAAACAACGATTACAATCGGAAATACAATCTTACACCATTCGCATTTCATCATTTACCCCTTTTTCTATAAAACTCTTTTTTAAATTCTTGAAATTTGTTTTGCAGTATCGCTTCTCTCATTTGCTTCATCAAATTTAAATAATAGTGAAGGTTATGTAAAGAGGCGAGCCTAAAATATGTCAATTCACGAGCTCTAAAGAGATGATTTAGATAGCCTCTACTGTAGTTCTTACATGTAAAGCAATCGCACTCCTTATCTATTGGGTCGTCATCTAGCTTGTATCTCGCTGTTTTTATATTTATCTTTCCAAAAGATGTAAAAAGTGTGCCATTTCTTGCATTTCTCGTAGGCATCACACAATCAAACATATCAACTCC
>JALUMJ010000164.1 GCA_027040375.1 Campylobacteraceae bacterium | reverse complement strand
TGATACTATTTGGACCATTTAAATATCTATTTTTTGGAGGGTACATACTTTTAGCTATGACTATTCCATATCTCTTAATGCTTAGAGAGGGTAAAAACTATATGACAGTAGTGGCATCGGTGTTTATGGTAGTAGGAACTTATGTAGGTAGATATATATTTGTATATGGTGGCAATGCGCATCCGATGAGCGACAGATTTGGTACAGGATTTGAAAAATATGGAGTTTATGAGAAGTTTACAAGTTTTATATATTATCCACCAGAGAGAGCAGAGGTGCTTGTAGTAATCGGCTCTTTTGGCGTTATATTGGCCGTATATACTTTGCTTAATAAACTCTTATCAGTTTCTAAAGTGAGAGAACATTAGTATTTATTTGATTGTGAGGTAAAAATTCACATTTACTTCACAATTAATATGTTATAATTACAATAAGTAAATCATCTTATGAAAGGAGAAAAAAATATGAAGAAATTACTAGTAATAGTATTCGCAGCGATAGTAGGTTTGAGTTTTATTAGCACTTCAGCATTTGCAAGTTCTAACAAGGGACAAAAAATAATTGTAAAAAAATTAAAAAGACCTTGTGGCTTCAATGGCGGTGTTTTAGCAAAAAAACATACTCAAGAAGAGTGGACTACAATCTTTAAAGCTGGCAATCTTAATGGCGAATTGAAAAAAATATGTCCAAAAGCTAAGCCTCTAAAGAAGAGATATCTTAAAGATGTTTATGATTTCTTAGACAATTTCGCTAGTGATAGCGGTAATGTACCATCTTGCTAATAGCAAGAGATAATTTGAAAATTAATTAACGAGGAGGATTTTCCTCCTCGCCTAATTAATCCCTGCTTCCAAAGATTCCTAAAATTTGCAATAAAGATATAAAAAGATTTAAAAAATCAAGATATAAGGCAATTGCACCTTCGATTGGAGTTTCATATTTTCCTTTTATAATGTTTTGAGTATCATATAAGATGAAAGCACTAAAAAGAATAGAGCTTATACTCGCGATAACAAGTTGCATCATTGGACTATGTAAGAAAATATTTATAAGACTAGCAACAACTACCACAATCAATGTGATAAAAAGCATTTTACCCATAGCAGAAAAATCTCTTTTTGTATTCATAGCAAACACAGATAAAGACCCAAATGCAACAGTTGTAAGCATAAAGGCATTTGCTATTATACCGCCTCCGCCATTCATTCCTAATATAGATGTAAGTAGGGGTGCAAGTGTAAGTCCACTTAAAAAAGTGAAACCAAACAATAAGACAAGGTTTAACCCAGCTTTTTTCTTAGCAGCAAACAATCCAAACAAAAACACAAATTCTAAAATCACAAAACCAAAATACATACTAGCAATCGTAGCGGCAAATCCTATACCTATATAGGCACCAACACTTGCTGCCAATAAAGATGCAGCAAAAAGCTGATAAGTTTGTTTTACAAATATAGCCATATTGCTTCTTGGCATAGTTTGATTTATATTTTCACTAGCATGGCTAGCGTCACGACTAATATATTTTCTATCATATAAAGCCATTTTTCTCTCCTTAAATTTAATATGTTTGATTTTATAATAAGATGTTTAATGAATGATAAACGGTCAATAAATGAATATTATATTCTTTTAAATTTTCTTTTCAACTCTAAGCAAACTCTAAGCATCGTTTGTATATAATTTCGTCCTCGTTTGAGAGAACGGGTGTTAAAGAGTCCCAAGTTTAGGGATTCAAGTTCATTAATTTTTACAAT
>JALUMJ010000163.1 GCA_027040375.1 Campylobacteraceae bacterium | reverse complement strand
TAGTTTGTTTATAACCTGTTATCATCGAGTCAATAGCATCGCTTTTTTTGATATATTTGTCAATCAAACTTCCACTTATATGTGCTACTATGACCCAAATAAGAAGATTTGCAAAAAAAGAATGTGCCCCTGAAAACAGTTCGATACTTTTTAAAGATTCACTATACATGTAAGCAAAGATGCCGTATCCTTTTTCGATGCCTTGAGCTAATAAGCCACTTATGATGGAGAGAAAAGTTAAAACTATCATGGTGACAATAGCAAAACTTGAAGCTGGGTTGTGGCCTATGTATTCCTTGTCTTTTTTACTATTTCCTAACACATAACTAAGAACATTTAACATGTATTCTTTAAGATTATTAAAACTAAAGTCAAAATCTTTAAATTTAGAATACTTTGGACCCACAAACCCCCAAATAGCTCTAAAAGAAAAAACAATACCAAGTGCGATTCCAAACCCTACATGTATATCAAAAAGACTTTTATAATTTCCAAATGTATAAGATACGGCTAAAAAAATCATCAACATCACATGTGAAATTCTGTTTACTAATGGCCAAATATAACTTTTATTCATAATCGTTTATTCCTCACTATAATAACCCATGGAGGCAGTCCTATGACATGCCATACAATTCCCAGCTCCGCCTGATTTTCTTTTAAAATACCTTCTACTGACTTCTCTATGAGCGCTTCTAAAAACTGACCCTGTTGTTATCCTTATCTCATTTGCTCTTGTATATTTTGTAATCATTCTGCTAAGGTATCTCATAGATTTATCGCTTGAATTTTTAGCATAATATTTGGCTATTTTAGCATTATCTTTTTTATCCAAACTTGCATCAACTCCAAAATGATTTGCTAAGTTGTGCATAATCTTGCTCCAAGAGTGACTAGGCAATAAACCTGGCTGATATGCAAAGTGGCAACTCCCACACTCTTTTAAGGCCAATTTATTTTTTATAGGCAACACTTGGGCAGCAGACAGTAACCCTGTTAAGAGCATAATTAATATCCCTATTCTCATAATCATCATCCTTTATTTTGAATTTATATAGTATAGGACATCACCTTTTTCCAAGGGCGTGCCAACTCTTTTATACACATCATTAAAATTTCTGCGTAACCATTTTTTTACATTTTTTACTCTTGTCAGTCTTCTGCGATTAGCAAAGGGGGAGAGTGGTTTTATGATTTTACCAGTTCTTACATGTTTGCCCTTAGCTCGTAGGTCTTTCGTATGACAACTAGCACAGGCTATTTTTTTACCATGTTTACCTATATGATAACTTGTAAATATCTTTTCACCTCTTTTCATACTAAAATCAATAAAATTTTGATTACTTTTTTTAGCTTGTATTTTGAGAGAATTTATATATTTTTGCACGGGAGCATTATAAGGCTTAGCAAAAGCTATGGAGCTTAGTATTATAAGAATTAAAGATATTTTTTTCATGAACTTCCTTTGTTTGATAAATGAGACCACTGCGCAGTGGTCTCATAAAGAAAGTTTATTGTAAGTTTGTAAATTTAAAAAACACAACTCTTTACAGTTTCTTTACAAATCTCAAAAAATAATGAATTTTCAAAATATCTTTTTATTTGGATAGTGATTTTAATGATTCACTTATTAAATTATTGTGTATATCCTATTTCTTGCAATCGCTTTTTGTCACATCAAATTCAAAAAGTTTTGCTTTGGTTTTAGCACTTATATAAATATAAGATATATTTATATCAGAATCCAAAAAGTATTTTG
>JALUMJ010000162.1 GCA_027040375.1 Campylobacteraceae bacterium | reverse complement strand
TCGACAGAAGCCGCAAATATAGGCTCAAATTTAGCCTTTTTCATCATGGGAATCGTAATAGAACCAGTTGATACGACATTTGCAACTGCACTTCCAGATATAGTACCCATCAAGGCTGAGCTAAATAGTGCAACATGCCCAGTACCGCCTTTAAATCTTGAAGTTGCAACTGATGCCAAATCAACGATAAAATCACCTGCTCCACTTTTCATCAAAAATGCAGAAAAGAGTATAAACATAAAAACATAAGTAGCTGAGATTGTAGCTATTGAGCCAAATGGTCCTTCTCCTGTGTAAAACATTCTATACAAAAATCTTTCAACTCCCATACCACCAAAAGCAAAAACTCCGGTAAGATATTTGCCAAAATACAACAGATATCCTATAGCCATAAGAATCATAGCAGGGATGATATATCCTGTTGTTCTTCTCAGTATCTCTATAGCCACAAATATCGTCAAACAGGAATAAAAAAGATCAGCTGGTCGCATGTTACTATTTGCCACGGCATAAAAACTATCTTCAAAAAGCATCATATATATAACAATACTAGAAGCCAAAATAGCCAAAACAATGTCATATATCGGAATAATATCTTTCGAAGAGTGTTTAGATACTCTAAATGTCAAAAAGCCTAGAGAGGCCAATAGAGAAAAGTGTGCTGCATTAAACCTCAGATTGCTGATTCCGCCCCAAATATTGATATAAAAATGAAATATTGCTATAAAAATTGCATAAATAAATATAAACTTACTTAAACTTTCTTTGCTCATTGTAATTTCTCCTGAAAGTAGTTTGTGGCGAATTTTCTTCGCCACATTTTAAAATCTATTTTGCTATTAATCTAGCTGGGATTTTTAAACCCATTTCTCTGTAGTATTTAGCAGCTCCTGGATGAAGAGGCACAGGAAGACCATCTATCGCTTTTTGTAAACTCATAGCCATTGTAGCTTTATGTACTGAGTGTAAAAAAGGTAAATTCTCATAAATAGTTTTTGTCAAAAGATAAACTGTTTCTACAGGTGTATCTTTTGTAACCACCAAGAGATTTGGTTGAGCTATAGTATGTATAGCTTTTGTTTGTCCTGGGTATGTATCTGCTTTGATAGTAAAAGGAGACCATACAGGATAACCTGCATCTATCTTTTTCAAATCATTTGCATTAAATTCCAATACTGTTATATTTTTTGCACCGATTGTGGCAAATGCATTTGTAACAGCACTTGTTGGAGGACCTGATGGAGTATTCATACCGCCTATCTTACCATCTTGAAGAGCAGTTGCACTTGGGCTGTAACCTAGATATTGGATATTCATTTTATTATAATCAATACCCAAGGCTTTCATAATGGTTTCAGCTGAAACTCTACTGCCAGAATTTCTTCCACCTATGGAAAATCTCTCACCATATAGGTTTTTAAGATCCATTATGTTGCCAGTTTTTGCATATTTATTATAAACGGTAAATTGCTCAACATTTTGCCATAACATAGAAACAGATCTTAGATTTTTCTTAGGCTTTCCTTCGTACTTTCCTTTACCTTGCCAAGCCATAGAACCAAAAAGTCCTTGGATGATAGCAAAGTTAACTTCGCCTTTATCAATCATATTGATATTTTCACTACTTCCTGCACTTGTCATCGCAGAAAAAGTCATTTTATGCTTTTTTGCGAGCTTTAAACTGGCAATTGTAGCGATACCAACACCTACAGGATAGTAAGTTCCACCTGTACTAGCAGTTGCTATGATGTATTTTTTCTCTT
>JALUMJ010000161.1 GCA_027040375.1 Campylobacteraceae bacterium | reverse complement strand
AAGAGGCAGTTGGTTATACCAACGAAGAAATAACAGCAAAAATCTTTGAAAAATGGAATTTAGAGAGTGAATTGATAGAATCCATAGGGTATTCCATAAAACCTTTTGAAGCAGATGAATTTACGCAGAATTATGCAAAAGCCTTACATGTAGTAAAAACATCCATCAATATCTTTGGAACATTAAAGGAAAATCAAATAAATGAGGCTTTAGAGCTGTGTAAAGATTACGATCTAGATTCTAAAATTTATCAAAATATAGTGGAACAATTTAAAGATTGAAAAAAATTCTCCTTGCTCTAACAAGAGGCTTGAAAGTAGAGGAAACTCCTTCTAGCTTCCAGCCTTTAGTAAAAAATCTGCTAAATTTAGGTGCATTAAATTTAGCAGACGATACTTATACTTTAAATTCAAAATATAAAATAGGCATAATCGATATTGCAACAAGTGGCACTGGTTTTTTAAGTGCTTTTGGAGAGGCTAAAGATAAAGATTTACTCATAGAATCCAATGATTTATTAAATGCAAACAGGGGTGATATCGTTTTAGCTAAAAGAGTTTATAATAAAACAAGAAAAAGGGCTAAGGCAAAAGTAATTTTAGTGTTAAAAAGAGCATATGATTTTAGTGTCATATACACCAAAACTATGCGCAAACGGATAGTTGGCGTAAATCTATCCACAACGCTTACATGTGAGATAAAAGAGTCTCAAAAATCTCTAAAACTATTACCGAAAAACACTGTATTAAAGATAGATAATGAAACAAATAAAATCATTGAAGTCTTGGGAGTTTTAAGCGACCCAAAAGTCGATGAGAAGATATCTCTTGCACTGTTTAATAAAAAAGAATCTTTTACAAAACAAAGTGAATATGAGGCAAAAAGCCACGGGATAAGCGTGGATAAATCTTTATATCCAAACAGAGTTGATTTGACAAATCTTCCTTTTTGCACGATAGACCCAGTGGATGCGAAAGATTTTGATGACGCCATATATTTTGATGTAAAAGCCAATGTTATATATGTGGCTATTGCTGATGTGAGTGAATATGTTTACGAGATGGGGCATATAGATAAAGAGGCTAGAAGTAGAGGCTTTTCTATATATTTTCCTCATAAATCAATACCAATGCTGCCAAGAAGTTTGAGTGAAAATATATGCTCTTTGAAGCCAAATGTCGATAGACTCGCATTTGTTTTTAAGATAACACTTGATGCTAACGCAAAACCAGTAAAAGAAGAGTTATTTGATGCTATTATAAACTCTAAGAAAAGATATACTTATGAACAAATAGATGATTTTTTGCAAGATGATTTTTCCAAAACTGATGATGCAGAGATTTTAAAGTTTTTATTTCCACTTGAGCGATTAACTAAAAAACTAAAAAAACTTAGATTAGAATACGGATTTGAGTTTAGATCAACTGAAACTAGGATGAGATTAGATGAAAATCAAAATCTAATTTCAACTAGAATTGAAAAAAATACAAGATCACACGGGCTCATAGAAGATTGCATGCTTTTAGCAAATCAAGCTGCTGCCAAAAAGCTAAAAAAGGGAATTTTTAGAACTCATGAAGACCCCTCAAGCGATAAACTTCGCTCACTTCTTGAAAATCTTTTCTCAATAGGAATTGATGTTGATTTCATGGATGATGTTCCAAAGATGATAAGAAAAATACAAAAAAAAGCGGATGATTTAAACATAAGAGAGGAAGTAGATAAACTCATCATTAGGTCGCAACAAAAAGCAAAATACGAATCCACAGACAGAGGTCATTTTGGTCTAGGATTTAGCTCATATACGCATTTTACTTCACCGATAAGAAGATACAGTGATTTGATTTTGCATAGACTTTTAAAAGCGAAAATAAGAGGCGATAAAAAAAGATTTAATTTTTTACTTCAAGATATAGATGATATTTGCGAGCAAATCAGTCTGGATGAGCGAGAAAGCGACAAGGTAGCTTGGGATTTTATGGATAGAAAATTCGCAAGATGGGCAGAGCTACATGTAGGCGAAGATTTTGAGGCTATCATAACAGCAGTTGGCAAAACTACTATCGCTAAACTAGATGACGAGATAAAAGGCGCAAGACTGTTTGTTTTAGATGACGACATCGAACTTTTCAAGAGAGTTTTAGTCAAAATCGTGGAAGCCGACATAGTTACATGTAAGATTTTTGTAAAGGTGGTGAGAGAAGATGTATAAAAGAGAGTTTGAAAACCTTTTAAAAGCTTCAAAACTTCCAAAATCTATGCTATTGCATGGTGCTTGTTTTTATCAAAACAATTACTTTGGAGATGTAGTTTTACAAAACTTGCAAGTGATGCCTGAAGAGAAGCTTAAGATGTATTATGATGAGTACAATTTTACTCTTGCGAAGAATTTTCTCTCCCAGTCTTCTTTATTTGGAGATAGAAATATTTTAGTCATAAAAACAGATAAAGTTATACCAAAAAAAGAGCTTGATATTTTAGTCGGTCTTTCATTTAAAAACGAAACAAATCACTTTTTGTATCAATATTTCGGAGATGATACAAAAGCTAGAAATATAGCAAAAGCTTTTACACCTAAAAAAAATGCAAATTTTGTTAGATTTTTCAAGATGAATCAAGGCGAAGCGATACAGTTGTTGGACTCTCTTTCAAAACAGATGGGCATAAATATCAGCAGATATGCACTTACTCATCTATATTTGTTGCAAAACGAGGATTTATCACTTTGCACAAATGATTTAAAAAAGCTTAAAATTTTTGACAAAGAGATAGAAGTTAAAGATATTGATGAGTTTATTTATGGGCTTGGTTCAGTTGGTATGGATAAATTTATATTTGAATTGTTGCAAAAAAAAGATATAAAAGAGACATATTCTAAATTGATGGAGCTTGGAAGTAGCGATGAGATAAGAATCATAAATGCGATATCTTCTTATCTTTCTCAACTTTTTTTGTTTTATACATACATAAAAATCAATGGTAGATTTGATGCTAGAGCAGTTCTTGGCTATCCACTTCCGCCTCAAATAGCACAAGAGAGGTCACGGCTTTGCATGATGATGGACTTACAGGCTTACAAAAATATATTTGAGCTTTTATTGGAAAATGAATTTAAACTAAAAAAAATGCAAAATATAGACAAAAATTCACTGCTTCTATCTACCTTAATAAAACTTCAAACTTTTTTATAGTATAATCGCGTCCTTGAACTAATTTTAGTTCATAATTTTAACATCCTTACTCAGTAATGGGTGAAAACCACAAGGAGAGATAATGCGACATTATGAGTTGCTTACAGTATTAAAGCCTGTTCTTACAGAAGAAGAGAACAAAGCTAAGATTGAATTTCTAAAAGAGATTTTGGAAAAAAATGGTGCCGAAATTGCGGCTTTTCAAGAAATGGGAACAAGAAGACTTGCTTATCCTATCGAAAAACTAGAACGCGGATATTACAGTGTATTTTATTTCACTGCTCCTGCAACTGCTATCTTAGAAGTTGAAAGACTGATTCGTATCACAGAAGAATTTATAAGATTTATGAGTGTTAAATACGAAAACCAAAAGGAACTTAGACATTGGAATAAACAAGTTGAAAAATTTGCTCCAAAAGTTCAAGCCGAAGCGCCTGCAGTAGAAGCAAAAGTTGAAGCTGTAGAAGAAGTAGTGGCTGTTGAAGAAACAGTAGTGGCAGAAACAGTAGTAACGGAAACAAAAGAATAAACTACAGCACTAAAAGGAGTCACGATGTACAATAGAATTATATTAGTTGGTAACTTAACAAGAGATCCTGAGCTTAGATATATGCCAAGTGGTGGTGCAGTTTGCACAACAGGAATCGCCACAAATCGTAAGTTTAAAAAACAAGATGGTAGCGCTGGCGAAGAAGTTTGTTTCGTAGATATCACCTTTTTTGGCAGAACCGCAGAAGTAGCAAATCAATACCTAAAACGAGGAGCGAAAGTTCTAGTTGAGGGAAGATTGAAGCTAGATCAGTGGACAGATCAAAATGGTGGAAAAAGAAGCAAGCACTCAGTTACAGTTGATAATATGCAGATGCTAGGAAGTAAAGACTCAAATCAGGGTGGATATAACCAATCACAAACGCAAGCACCAACAAATACAAACTATAACAACCAACAGCAAAATAGCTACAATAAACCTGCTGCGCAACCAACACAAAGTGACAACATACCAGATATCGACATCGATGAAGATGAGATACCGTTTTAGATAATAGGATAAAAAGGATATAAAATGGCAGAAAAAAGAAAATATGCAAGAAAATATTGTAAATATTGCGAAGCTAAAGTTGAATTTATGGATTATAAAGATACAAAAATGTTAAAACATTCACTATCTGAAAGATATAAAATCATGCCTTGCAGACTTACTGGAAATTGCAAAAGACATCAAGAGATGGTAGAACTTGCTATAAAAAGAGCAAGAGCTGCAGCGTTGATTCCTTATGTAGTAAATACTAAACAATTAGTAGTTACTCCATTTGATTTATTAAATCAATAGACTTTTAAAAATATGCCCTTAAATAAGGGCATATTTTAATACTTCCTCTATCCTAATTATTGGGATAAACTCCATCTTTTCTTTTATTTCATCAGGAACATCATCCAAATCTCTTTCAAAATTCTTTTTTGGAATCAATACAGTTTTTATCTTAGCCTTATAAGCAGCAATCAACTTCTCTTTTAAGCCACCAATCGGTAAAACTTTTCCACTAAGTGTCAGCTCACCAGTCATCGCAACATCACTTTTTACTTTTTTATTTGAAAGTATTGAAGCTATCGCAGTTGCCATGGTAACACCTGCACTTGGTCCATCTTTTGGAGTAGCCCCTTCAGGCACATGGATATGCAAATCAAATCTTCTATATACATCACTTGCAACTACTTTTGGGATATTTCCATCTTTATCTTTTGGAGATTTTGGGATTATAGAAAGTGGGATTTTTATCTTGTCATTGTCTATCAAAACTTTTACAACGCTTTGAGCTATCTTGGCTGACTCTTTCATGACATCACCAAGGGAGCCAGTTAGTTGCAACATACCCTTGCCTTGTATCTTTATAGCTTCGATTTTAAGGACATCTCCTCCGACACTAGTCCATGCCAAACCATTTACTTGACCTATCAAATCCTCTTTATCTTTCTCTTCTATCTCAAAAATCGTATTTTCAAGAAAATCTTTTATATTTTTTTGATTAATCGTAATTTTTTGCGTTGAGGGCTCAATTAGCAATTGTTTTGCACATTTCCTAAGTACCTCGGCAATTCTGCGTCTTAGATTTCTCACACCTGATTCTCTCGTGTAGTTCGCTATAATCCTCTCAAGCATCGCTTTTGTTATATTTACTTCACTATTTTTAAGCCCATGTTTTTTCATCTCTTGCGGTATGAGATACTTTTTCGCTATCACAAACTTCTCTTGTGGCGTATAAGAATTTAAAAATATAAACTCCATCCTGTCTCTAAGAGGTGCGGGGATATGCCCTATATCATTTGCAGTTGCGATAAATATAACCTTACTCAAATCAAGGTTAAAGTTAAGATAATAATCTCTAAACTTGTTGTTTTGCTCAGGGTCTAAAATCTCAAGTAAAACCGCAGTTGGATCTCCCCTTTGGCTTCTAGCCACTTTATCAATCTCATCTAAAACAACAACGGGATTCATCTGACCTGATTCTATAATCCCCTGCACTATTCGCCCTGGCATCGCACCAATATAAGTCCTTCTATGCCCTCTTAGCTCATTTACATCTTCAAGCCCACCAAGTGCTATTCGCACTAGTTTTCGCTTCAACGCAGTCGCTATGGAGTTGGCAAGAGAAGTTTTACCAACACCTGGAGGTCCTGCAAAACAGATTATAGCACCTCTGGCGTTTTTATCTTTTATGCCTCTTTTATCAAGTAATTCTCTAACAGCAAAATACTCTTCTATCCTGTCTTTTGGTTTTTTTAAAGAGTAGTGGTCTTTGTCAAGCTGAGCTCTGACATCCAAGATATCTAACTTTTTCTTAGCAAGCTTTTCAAAAGGAATTTCAATAACCCAGTCAAGATAACTTTGAATCATACTAGCATCGCTAGAATCAGGATGCATTCGTGCTAATTTATCTATCTGCTTGGATATCTCTTTGTAGGCATCCTCACTCATATATTTTTTCTTGATTTCAAGTTTTTTACGGTACTCTTCTATCTCTTCATCTCGCTGATTATCAGTTCCAAGCTCTTTTTGTATCTGTTTTAACTGCTCTTTTAAAAAATACTCTTTATTTATCTTGTCTATTTGAGAGTGTGCTTTTGTTTTTATCTCTTTTTGCAATTTACTAGCTTCTATCTCAGCCAATAAAAACTCTATGAGTTTCAAAAGTTTTTCTTCTGCATCTTCCATAACAAAAAGCTCATAAGCCTTCTCTTTTTTAAGTCGCATGCTACTTGCCACTAAATCACAAACTCTATGCACTTCTTCGTTATTGTCTATAGTTTTTAGTAAATCTGGTGGAAAATAACCACTGATTCGCGAGAGTACATGTAGCTTTTCTTTTAGTATAGCAAGAGTCGCCATGCTTTGCTCGGACTTTGTCTCTATCATCTTTATGACATCGACAATCGCCCTCAAAGGCTTCACTCCGATTTCATCTATGATTTTACCTTTTAGCATGCCTTGAAAAAGAACTTTTACTCTACCATCGGGAAGTTCAACTTTACGCATTATAGAACCAATAACCCCTGATTTGTAAATCGCCTCAAAGTCTCTACCGTTGTTTTCATTTGGTTTTGTTGAACAAACCATTATGAGAGTGTTGTTATTTAGTGCATCATTTACAGCTTCTATATTTTCTTCATCGTCTAAGAAAATTGGAGAAATCATAAACGGATACAAAAACAGATTGTCCTCTGCGATGATAGGCAGAGTTGATGGAAATTTGGTGTAGTTATTTAATTGCATATTTATCCTATATATTTTGACTTCTTTCAAAGTTATTTTTAGAGGCAAATCCTCTCTATGGTCTGAGCCTCATAAAATAGCTTTAAAAGAAGTCAAATAAAATGTTATTCGAACCAGGCTCTATACCATGGAACATGTGGTTTTATCATATTTGCATTTTTTAGTGATGACGAAGTGATTCTTTTATCATAAATCTTACTCGCCTTTGGCTTATCAAGTCTCTTGTAAAGGCTAGATATCTCACCATCTGTTTGAAGATTTGCAAGTCTTAACTTAACCAAGATGGTATTTACCATAGGCAGATACTCGGAATTTGGATAAGA
>JALUMJ010000160.1 GCA_027040375.1 Campylobacteraceae bacterium | reverse complement strand
TGCTCAAACTGGTGCTGAAGTTTTAGTAGCAAGTCCCACAAGAACCACTTTTTTCTCGCAAAAAAGAAAAGATTTAGATGAAATTATAAGAGTTTTTGGTGAATTTGACTTTCTTTTAGTAGAAGGGCTGAAAACACTACCACTGCCAAGACTTTCAATTTTTAGAAATGAGATAGATGAGAGTTATTTTGACTGTTCAAATGCAATTGCTATAGATGATAGCATTGATATAAAAAAATATAATATACCAAAAAATATTGAAATTTTGGATTTAAACGATACAGATGCCATCATAGAATGGGTTTTAAAAAATGCAAAAAAGGTAAGATGATGCAAGATATATTTGAAGCTATCAAAAAATCCGCCATAAGAATAAAATGGCTAATAGAAAATGAAGATACGGGTTACTCGCAAAATATAAACTCTACTGGCGATACACAGCTAAAAGTTGATATAAAAAGTGATTTAGTCATAGAAGATGAATTTAAAAAGATTGATAGCGTTCGAGAAATCATAAGTGAAGAAAAAGAGGATAAAACTTTTATAAATGATACTGGCAAATATCTTGTAGGATATGATCCGCTTGATGGCTCTAGCTTACTTGATGTTGATTTGAGTGTTGGCTCTATATTTGGTATATACGAAGATGGCTATGCTGGAAAAAATTTAAAAGCTGCTGTGTATGTTGTCTATGGTCCAAGGACCGAGTTAGTTATAGCTTACGAAGATGTTAGCATGTATAAACTTGATTCTGATGAAAATTTTGTATTTATTAAAAATATAAAATTAAACGAAAAAGGCAATCTTAATGCTCCAGGCTCCACGCAGAGTTGCTGGTCTAAAAAACACAAACAAATGATAGATGATATCTTCGCAAGTGGATATAGGCTTAGATATTCTGGAGGAATGGTGCCTGATTTACATCAAATTCTTTTAAAAGGTGGTGGATTGTTTTCATATCCAAGCACTACTGACCGTCCTAAAGGTAAATTAAGGATGATTTTCGAAGTGTTTCCTTTTGCTTACATGTATGAAAAAGCAGGTGGTGGAGCGATCGATGGCACTAAAAGATTGTTAGATTTAACTCCTTCTCATCCGCATGACACGACGCCTTGTTTTTTTGGCTCAAATGAAGAGATAAAACTAGTTTTAAGATATCATGAGTAGCAAACAAAACGATAAATACAAAGAGTTGTTAGTGAAGGTTACTAAAAATTTAAAAGATTGTCAAAATAATCTACAGCTTAAAAGCTGTTTTGATTGTGAAAAACTATTTGATTGTGAAATCAGAAAAAATTATGTAAATGCCGTATATAGCAGTATGTCCAAAGGACAAAGCGGCGGATTTGAATTTTAAAGGAAAGAAAAATATGTCAAAAAAAGCATTTGTTACAACACCCATATATTATGTGAATGATATACCACACATTGGTCATGCATATACTACGATCATAGCCGACACTATGGCTAGATACTATAGGTTAAAAGGATATGAAACTTTTTTCTTAACTGGTACTGATGAACATGGTCAAAAGATTGAAGAAGCGGCAAAGATGAGAAATAGAACGCCACAAGATTATGCTGATGAAATAAGTGGAAAATTTAAAGAACTTTGGGATGAATTTGACATAAGCTATGATAAATTTATAAGAACAACAGACAAAGACCATAAACTGGGTGTGCAAAAAGCTTTTAAAACCATGTTTGATAGTGGAGACATTTACAAAGGTCAATACGAGGGTCACTACTGCGTAAGTTGTGAAACTTTTTTTACTGACACTCAGCTAATAGACGAAAATCTCTGTCCAGATTGCGGAAAAGAAACCAGAATAGTAAAAGAAGATAGTTACTTTTTTAAACTCTCAAATTATCAAGAAAAACTTTTAAAATGGTACGAAGAAGATGAAACTTGTGTGCTTCCAAAAGGCAAAAAAAACGAAGTCATAAGCTTTGTAAAACAGGGGTTAAGGGATTTGTCAATCACAAGAACAAGTTTTGACTGGGGTGTTAAACTCCCAGCTGAGATGAACGACCCAAAACATGTTATGTATGTTTGGCTTGACGCACTTCTTAACTACATAACTGCTCTTGGATATGGAACTAATGACAAAAACATGAAATTTTGGCCCTCAACCGTTCAGCTTGTGGGAAAAGATATACTTCGTTTCCATGCTATCTATTGGCCTGCATTTTTGATGAGTTTAGGACTTCCAATGCCAAAACATGTAGCAGCTCACGGATGGTGGACAAGAAATGGTGAAAAGATGAGCAAGTCAAAAGGTAATGTTGTAAATCCTAAAGAGGTAGCCGATGCTTATGGACTTGAAAATTTTAGATATTTTTTATTAAGAGAAGTGCCATTTGGTCAAGATGGAGACTTTTCACAAAAAGCTTTGATAGACAGAATAAACTCAGATTTGAGCAATGAACTTGGAAACTTGCTTAATCGAATCATAGGAATGAGTGGTAAATATAGTGATTTTAATATAACTTCTAAAAATGTAGAAAAATTCCATAAAAAAGAGTTAGATGCTGTTGCGGAACATCTAAAAATAGCAGAAAAAAATCTAAACGATTTACAAACCAATAGATTTTTAGAAGAACTTTGGAAGGCTTTAACAATTGCAAATCAAACAATAACACTGTATGAGCCATGGGCTAAGATGAAAGAGGGAAACAGTGATTTTGCGCTCGCTACTGTAGCAGTTGTAGCAAATATCCTAGCAAAAGTATCTATTTTGCTTCATCCTGTAATGCCAAAAACTACAAATAAGATTGCAAAAGCTCTAGGTTTTAAAATCTCACATGAAAATTACACTTTTTTACTTGAAAATGGAAATTTATTAAATGATTTTGTGATAGAAAAAGTGCCACCTCTTTTTCCAAAAATTGAGGCTGAACTTTTAATAACACCAGAGCCAAGTATTCAAAGCACACCTAAAAAAGAAGAAAACAAAGAAGTAGAAGATGAAAAAGATTCACTTATCACTATTGATCAATTTTTTCAAACAAAATTAAAAATTGGAACGATTATAGAAGCCGTTGAAGTTCCTAAAAGCAAAAAACTTTTAAAATTACAAGTTGATTTAGGAGAAGAAAAACCTAGGCAAATAGTAGCAGGCATAAAAGAATATTACAAACCTGAAGATCTTATAAATACGCAAATTTGTGTAGTAGCTAACCTAAAGCCCGCAAAAATTATGGGCTTGGTGAGTGAAGGAATGCTACTTGCTGCAAAAGATTCTGATGGTTTAGCTCTAATGAGGCCAGAAACTAACAAAACAAGTGGTTCATCTGTTGGATGAGAATTGAGAATCTTCTACAAATAACAGATGGAATGCTTCAAAATATTCCATCTGTCCAAGAAATAGAATCCATAAAAATTGATCCTCTTAAAGTAAAAAGAGGAGACCTATTTTTAGATATAAAAAACTCATTTGAAAATCAAATAGTAGCATTAGAAAATGGTGCTTTTGCGATTATTTCTGAAAATATCTCACAAATTATGGATAATGAAATTGCTTGGATAGAAGTTGACTCTCTAAGATTAGCTTGCGTGAAACTTTCTAGGTATGAATTTAATAAAAAAAATGGCAAAATTATATATATAGATGATATCCAAAAAGAGATATTGCAAAGCATCGTGAAACACAAAGAATTTACTAGCTTAACATCAAATGTTTATCAAAGTTTAGTGGCTATTAGGCAATCTGGGGAAAACAATAAGTTTATTTGCAGTGATGAAAGGCTAGCTTATAGTATCGATTCTACCTGTTCTGCACTCAAAGAATGCTTTAATATTGATATTTTAAAATCTTACAGCCCTTTTTTTTCATCTTTTTCTAGTGATAAAGATTTTTACAATAACATTAAAATTCCAAATATATTTATAAAAAATCTTTGTTCTGTTATCGAATATTTAAAAGAAAATAAAATTGATTACAATCTTAACAATCTTACATTGAAAGATCATTTTTCTTCAAGTTTTGTTGATTTTAATTTAAATAAAAAAGAATTTGGACAAAGCTCAAAAGTTATCATTTTTGAAAAAGATATAAATTTAATAAGCCAAGAAGTTAATTATCTTGAAAAATTTTCGAATGAACTGTTAGTTTGCATACCAAAGAGATATATTAAATATATAAATATTAAAAATATCTCCATTTTTAGCAATAAAGATGAATTATTAAATATATTGAAAAATAATTTTAAATATGCATTGATTCTTGGTGAAAGAGTATTTTTCAAAGATTTAATTCTAAAAACTTCATCAAAGCAAATGAGCCTTTTTTGATGTTATATCTTGAAAATGAAAACAGTTATCCGATTGACTATAAAAAATTAGAAAAAATCATGCAAACGCTTAGCAAAAAAGATGTTGAGTTACTTATCGTAAATGATAATGATATGAAAATCATCAATCTAAATCAAAGAAATATAGATAAGAGTACAGATGTCCTAAGCTTTCCACTTCAAGATTGCGGACATACTCCTCTTGGAAGTATTGTTATAAATTATGAAAAAGCTGCAGAGGTTTCTGGAGAAATTGGACATAATATCAACGATGAAATATCTTTGTTGTTTATACACGGAGCGTTGCATTTGCTAGGATTTGACCATGAGATAGATAACGGAGAGATGAGAAAAAAAGAAGAAGAGCTGATAAATAGATTTAATCTACCTCTTAGTTTAATAGTAAGGAGTGATTAATGGAATATATAATTTTTTTAATTTCAATGAGTGCATTGATATATGGTGCCAATTTTATAGTAGTTGAATCAGAGAAAATAGCCTTGCATTTTGAAATACCAGCTTTCATAATAGGTGCAACAATCATAGCACTTGGAACAAGTTTGCCAGAAATGGCAGCATCTATAACAGCTAGTTATCATGGAAAATCAGACATGGCTGTAGCAAATGTTCTTGGCAGCGTCACTTTTAATATTTCTCTAGTTTTAGGTGTTATATTTTTATTAGCAAAAGATATTACTCCAAGCAGAGATATTTTTAAAAATGATAGCGTTTGGATAATCATCCCTCCTGTTTTATTTACATTAATGGCTTATGATGGCAGCATAAGCAGAGTAGATGGTTTGATATTTTTATTTCTCATGGTCGCATATATTGTATTTTTGCAAGATGACAGAAAAAGTCTAGAATCTGAATTAGATGATGGAATATTAAAAGCAAAATTTAACTGGATAAAAACATCGTTTTTTTTAATCATAGGATTTACCTTTGTTATAGCTGGTGCGCAATACACTATACAAAGTGCATCTCAAATCGCTATAAATTTTGGGGTCAGTGAATGGGTTATCTCCTTGTTGCTTATTGCATTTGGCACCAGTTTACCAGAACTTATCGTGAGTATAATAGCTGTAAAAAACAACAATGTAGATATGGCGATTGGAAATATTATAGGAAGTAATGTAGCAAATTTTGCAGTAGTTCTTGGTGCTTCTGCATTAGTAAATCCATTACATGTAGATTTATTTAAAAATGGTTTTGATGTCTTATGCGTCTTTGCGTCTTCTGTTATTTTGGTTTATATATGTGCTACAAAACTTTATAAAAAACCAGCTGGAATAGTACTCCTTAGCATAATCATTCTTTTCATTAATCATTCTATAATGTAACCTAACTCTACTAATTTATCATATATTTTAGAGATAATCTTCCCTGCGGCTGATCCACCGTGGCCACCATGTTCTACTAAGGCTGTAACTACATATTTTGGTTTCTTATATGGGCCATATGTGGTGAGCCAAGCGTGAGACCTCTTGAAATACTTTAGCTCATACTCTTTCATTCTCTTTTTCTCACTTTGAGGAATACCAACTACTTGGGCAGTACCCGTTTTGGCAGCCAGTGAAACTTTTGTATGTATATAATTTTTAGCAGTTCCGTGCGCCACATGTACAACCTCGTACATAGCCCTTCGTATGACTTTCAAATATTTTTTATCTTTTTTATTAAATATATTTCTTTGTTTACCATACTTTACTTTTAGTTTTCCTACTCCATCTATAAAGTGTGGTGTTACACCATATCCTGTAGCCAAAAGGGCAGTATATCTTGCAATCTGCATTGGGGTCACAAGAAAAAAGCCTTGGCCTATCGAAGTAATTAGCGTTTCACCTTGGTACCAAGGAAGATTATATTTTCTTCTTTTCCATTGGCGACTTGGCAATGTTCCTACAAATTCATTTGGCAAATCAATACCTGTCTTTTGTCCAAAACCTAAAGTATGTAATACAGGTGAAATTCTATCGATTCCAACTTTCATACTTGCATCATAAAAATATACATCACAACTTTCTCTTATAGCTTTGTTAAGATTTACAACGCCATGCCCCCTTTTTTTCCAACATCTAAATTTTCTCTTGCCAAGTTCTATCTCTCCTGAATCAAAAAATTTTGTACGAGGAGTGATTAATCCTGATTTTAAAAGTGCATAGCCAACTCCTGGTTTCACGATGGAACCTGGTGGATACAAACCACTTATTAATTTATTTGTAAAAGGGTGATTAAAATTAGTTGAAATTTTCTTCCATTCAACTTCTGTTATTCCTGATACAAAATTATTTAAATCGTACTCGGGGAAACTTCCCGCTGCTAAAATTTTACCATTTGTGGCATTCATAACAACAATCGCACCACTCTTTCCTTTAAAAAGTTTGGATATGTATTTTTGCATCCTTACATCAAGTGTAAGATTGATATTTTCACTAGCTGGAAGTTTCTTGTTAATGACAGACAATTCTTTATTGAAAGCTGTAACTTTTGTTCTTTTTTTACCTTCATTGCCCTCTAAAACTTTATTGTAATATCTTTCTATGCCTGTTTTACCAGTATATTCTGTTAGTTTTGATATCGAATCTCTTTCCATTTCTTGTAAATTTGATTTTCCAACATAGCCAATTACATGTGAAGCCAAATCACCATAAGGATAATATCTTTTAGAGGAGATTTTTATCTGTAAATTTTTATGTAATGATATATTTGCAAAGTTTTTTATAATATCATCATATGATATAAAGTCTATGACTTTTACAAATTTATGTGAATAAGGAGAATCTTTTTTTAAATATATTTTTTTCAATTTTAGAAATTCAAATTTAGGAAGTATGGAAGTAAGAAAATTCAATTCTACATCTAGTTTTTTAACTTTTTTAGAAGAACTTAGACCCGGAATTATGCCGATTGAAAAACCAATTTTATTTACCGAAAGTGGTTTCCCGTTGATATCCAAAATAGAGCCTCTAAGAGGTGCTAACTCTTCATTTCTAATTGCATTTTGTTTGGCCAATTCTTCGTAATAAGTATTTGATTTTATACTTATATAGTAAACTCTCGCTAATAGGGTTATCCACACCAATAAAAATAGGCCAAGAGCCATCTTAATTTTCATATTTTTGACCTAAAAAAGATGATACTAACGATAAAATCAAAAGCAATATAATAAAAATATTCATATGAAAAGCTAGGATATTCAAGTTTTAGCACATATGCACCAAAAGCATTTAAGAAAAAACACCCAATATATGCAACGCTAATATAGATAAAAAGTTTACAATTTTTACACTTAAATGAATTTTCTATCTTTTGATAAAATAAATTATAAAAAATTACAAACAACAGAATATACGAAAATACAAAAAAACCTTTGTTTAATTCATAATATGTCAAATATAAAAAACTAAAAAAAACATATATAAAATCTTCTTCATTCTCTATATTAATGACAATATATGCAAAAAAGACGCCAACAAATGCAGGAAAAAATTGGAATAAATTTGAAAATATTTGCAGCAACACCAAGCATAGTGCTACTAAAAAAATCTTTAAATAGTTTGGATTAGAGCTATTTCGTCGCATATTGGAAAAAACTTGCATTTTATGCAATCAGCCCATATTTTATGTGCGGGCAAATCTTCTTTTGGAATCTCTACAAAACCTAAGGATTCAAAAAAACTTCTTTTATAGGTTAATGTAAATATCTTTTTTGCACCGTACTCTTTAGCATTTTGTAATAGTTTTTTAACTATATTTTTACCGATACCCTTGCCTCTAGCTTCTGGTAAAATGATAAGACTTCTAACTTCTCCAAGTGCACTTGTATGGAAATGTAAAGCACCAAAGCCTAAAAGTTTACCATCTTTTTTAGCCAATATGTAAGACCTTATATTTGTAGATATTTCGTCATCGCTTCTAGCTAAAATAACACCACTTTCCACTTCAGGTTTAACTAATTCTTGCATTGATTTTATATCACGCAAGCTTGCATTTTCAAATATTATCATTAGATTTACCTTCAAAAAATAGTGAATTAAATATCAATTCCAAAGCTTTATCAATATGTGTTTTTTTGCTATTTGACACCATAATAGATGATGGAAAATCTTTTTTTAAAGCAAACATCTCTTTTTGATTTAATTTATCTGCTTTTGTAAAAATCTGGATTATCTTTTGGTCGCCTCTTTTATTTTTTCTTAACAACTCGTTTACGCTAAAATCAATTTCTAAATTTGGGTGTCTTGCATCTAGTAATTGAACAAATATCCGAATAGAACTTCTTTTTTCTAAAAAGTTTGTCAAATTTCTTTGCCACTCATTCTTCATACTTTTTGATACTCTAGCATACCCAAAGCCTGGCAAATCAACAAATCTAGCTATAAATTTTTCTTTATCTTTTAAAAAAACAATATTGAAAAAGTTTATCAATCTAGTTTTTCCTGGTGTTGACGAACTTTTTGCTAAACCTTTTTTGTTGCAAAGTGCATTTATAAAAGAACTTTTACCGACATTACTCCTGCCTAAAAAAACAACTTCACTTGTGTCGTCTGGCAAAGAATCACTAACTCCAGTAGCAGAAGTAGCAAAATTTGCTTCGACAATCCTGGTCACTTTTTCTTATCCTCAATCTTAAATATAAATTTTACAGGTTTGTTTTTCTTGCCATCAACTTCATAATATCCTCGTACTTGATCCACCCATATAGTCTCTCCATATACCTTTTTATCTGTATCAATCTCTTGCAAAAAAGCATTTTTTTTGATGGTATATTTTAAAAGATTTGGGTCATATATCAAAATCCCGCCCTTAGCAAAATATCTCTTATCTTTTATCTTTATTTTTACACTAGCATGCCCCGTTGCTGTATATAGAATTGGCTTTTTATCTTTATCGAAATTTATAACAACTTTATCAGCTTTTAAGTCATCCCCTTCTTTTACAACATGAACATTTCCTGTAAAAGTGGAAATTCCTTTTGCTTCATTTGCCATAAATTTATCTGCAGTCACTTGTACTTCACTAGCACCAAGCAAAGTAATTATTAAAAAATATATCAAATATTTCAATTATTTATCCTTATTATAGTTTTTATATTTGTAGCGTTTATTATACCTTTTTGCATGTCATAAGTGAATGATGTGCCTTTGGTATCTGTATTTTTTTTTATAAATTCAAACTTTCTATTGCCACTTAAAATTTTATTTTTCATGTCGTATTTTACACTATTTGTATTTAGCGTTAAATCATCACTTCTTGTATATTTTACATTATCATCGAGATATAAAATCCCTTTAGCCAATAAGCCTTTATCCGACACAACTGAATCTATAACATTCAAATCACCTCTATGCAAAGCATTAATTTTATATAACTCATCATAGCCAGAAAATCTTTCAACTTTATCAGAAATCAAAAGAGAAGTTACACCATTTTTATATATATCATATGCTTTAATGTTGAACAAAGTTATATATGCCAACTCTTTTTTTGTTGAATTATAATTTAATTCATAAGGATTTTTTGTCAATAAAAAAATCATTATAACTGCAAAAATTAATAAAAAATACTTTAAAGATTTTACTGCCACTGTTTTATAAAATCCTCAGTTATATTCTCTTTGGACACAATGCTCTCTATCATCTCTCTCACTGCCCCTCTTCCGCCATTGGTTTGCAAAACAGTGTCAACTATATCTTTTGCGAAATGGCTACTATCTTGTGGCGCAAACGACCAAGCAACGCACTTTAGCAATCCAACATCATTTAAATCATCACCGATAGCGGCTACATTTTCATAAGTTAAATTTTCATTTTCTAAGATTTTGTCTAATCTTTCTTTTTTATTGCTAACACCTTGAAATAAAAAATTTACTCCTAACTCTTTGGCTCTAATTTCTACAATTTTTGAAGACCTACCAGTGATAATCGCGACTTTTTTTCCTAAGTTTATCCAAGTTGCTATCGCTAAACCGTCTTTTACATTAAACACTTTAGATTCTTCTGTACTATTTGAGTATATAATGCCTCCATCGGTCATGCAGCCATCAACATCTAACACTAATAATTCAATCAAATTACACCCTTGGTGCTAGGAGTTCCAGCTCTTTTATTTTCTCTCAAAGCTCTTCTTAAAGACAAAGCAAATGATTTAAAAGCAGCCTCTACTATATGATGTAAATTTTTTCCTCTAAGTTTTATTATATGTACACTCATCCCAGCATTTACAACAACTGCTCGAAAAAACTCTTCACACAATTCTACATCAAAATCACCAATTTTACCGACATTATCTAAATCAAACACTAAAAAAGCTCTATTGCTTAAATCCATATCACATTCAACCGCAGCTTCATCCATAACTGCCACACTATTTGCAAATCTTTCAATATTTTCTATGGGGTATATAAGTTCTCTTAAAGCCTGTCCTATCACAATCCCAACATCTTCGACGCTATGGTGAAAATCAACATGTAAATCACCCTTACATGTAACATCCAAATCTATAAAAGAGTGTTTTGAAAAAGCTTCTAACATGTGATCAAAAAAGCCGATACCTGTGTTGATATGGATATCTCCAACACCATTTAAATTTACTTTTACTTGAATATCTGTTTCTTTTGTTTTTCTGTTTATTTTCTTTACCATCACCCCTCCTTATCTTACTATAAATGACCCGATAAACTTGCCTCTTGCTATAAAGTCTCTTGCTTCGGCTTCACTATTAAATCCACTTAGATAAACTCTATATATAGGATAGCCATCTAACATATATTCTTTGACTTTTGATTTATATCTAGCCTCTACATGTAGATATCTTTGTGCATATCTCTTGGCTCCAGATTTTTTTCTAAAAGCACCAATTTGCACTAGATAATTACCCAAATTAACACTACTTGGTTTTGATTTATTTGTCCTAATCAACCCTCCGAAACCAAGCACTTCAAGTCTTACTGGTGCTGTCCCACTACCAACAATTCCAAGTCTTGATGCGGCTGCGTATGATAAATCTATAATCCTTGTCCTTACAAATGGACCTCTATCGTTTATCCTCACAACTACACTTTTAGAGTTTCTTAGATTTGTAACTCTTACCATGGTGTTCATGGGCAATGTTTTATGAGCGGCAGTCATATCATACATATTATAATATTCGCCATTTGAAGTTTTCTTACCATGAAAACCCTTGCCATACCAACTAGCAATACCACTAAATACATCACCACTACTCACAGTAGTTGGATAATATGTTTTTCCACCTACTTGGTATGGTCGCATAGTCGCTTTTTGCATATTTTTAGAATAATTATCTATCTTTGCTTGACTAGGCCTTTGGTAATCAGAATAATAAGATTGTCTTGAGCTACATCCTACAAAAATAAATATTGCAAAAAATGCTATAAGATGTTTAGTATGATTGAGGAAGTACAATTTTCTCTCCAATTCTTACCATTGAATTTTTCTTATTGTTAATTCTCATGATTGTATTGACTGCTACTTTAAATCTTCTAGAGACTTTGCTTATAGTGTCACCTCTTTTTATAGTATATCTTATCGTGGTAGGTTTTAGTACTGGAATTACAAGTGATTGTCTAAGCCTAAGGAAATTTGATTTTAGACGATTAAAGTCTTTAATAACTCTATAATTTATACCATATTTTTTTCCAAGCTTATACAACGAATCACCTTTTTTTACAATATGCACATAAAACTTACCTTGCGATTTATTTGGGTCAAAATTTTCCTTAAATAAAATTTGTTTATCATAGGGAATATACACGCGATATTTCCCCTTGCGTGGTGGTACAAAGTTGTATCTATACTGTGGATTATAAGATTTAAACTGTTTAAGTGAAAGATTTATGCTTGAGGCAATAGAGGCAAAAGATGTGCCTTGTTTTACATAAACTTTTGAAAAAGTCTCTACAGTTCCACGGTTTAAAAGATAATCGGAATCATTTCCAAGTATAAAACTTGAATTATTTGCAAGGCTTTCCATCATAACAATTTTTCTAATATAAAGCCTGCTTTCTCGTGGGATATATTTTTTTCTTGCATTCAACAAAACGCTTAAATCATCAGTTTTAGCTCTTCTGATAGCTTTTTTCACTCTTCCTTCACCACAGTTATATGCAATAGCAGCAAGATACCATTTGCCAAATATTGCGTGCAAATACTTTAGGTACTTGATAGCAGCAACAGTTGATTTTATAGGGTCTCGTCTTTCATCTTCATAAGAATTAATTTTTAAGCCAAATTTTCTTGCAGTATAAGGCATAAATTGCCATATACCAACGGCTCTAGCCCTAGAGTAAGCTGTTGGAGCAAAGTTTGATTCTGCCATAGCAAGATATAAAAAAGCTTCAGGAATTCCAGCTTCATTAATAAGCTTTCTAAGGTATGGAACGAACCTATTGCCCTCTTCTAGGATTTTCAGAAAATGCTTTGTTCTGTATCTATCTACATTATCTTTCATATCAACAAAAACTTTATCAATCAAAAAGTTTGAATCAATATCAAAACTTTTAAGCACTAATGCTTGTTCTTTATAATTGTTTTGTGTTATCAAAAAAGCATAGCTAGTTTGTAAAAATAAAAGAATTGTTATTATAAATTTTAGCATTTTGCCCCTTTTGGCTAAAAATAGCTTATATTCTACCTAATTTACGCTTTTTAAAGGTTTAAAGAGATTTTTAGCATTTCTTGAAGTTAATTCTTCTATTTTATCAAGACTCACATCTAAAATTTCAGACATCTTCTGGGCTACAAAAGTTGTATAGTATGGCTCATTTCGCTCTCCACGATGAGGAGTAGGCGTGAGGTAAGGCGAGTCCGTTTCAATGATAAGTTTGTCTTTTGGTATATCTGGTAAAATTTCAACCAAATTTTTAGCATTTTTAAATGTCAATACACCACCAATGCCAAAATAAAATCCTTTTTTACCAAGAGGTAAAAGATGTTTTGAAGCATTGTAACAGTGCAACACTCCACCAAATTCTCCTGCACTATACTCTTCTAGGATTCTTCTACTGTCATCATTTGCATCACGAATATGAACAATAATAGGTTTTTTAAACTCTTTTGCCAATTTGATTTGATTGATAAAAATTTCTTGTTGATTTTTCTTTACCGCCGATTTTTCATCTTCATTTTCTGGCAATCTAAAATAGTCAAGCCCACACTCACCAACTGCTATACATCTTTCATCTTTAAGATATTTTCTTAAAGTCTCTTCATTATAACCTTCAAGATTATATGGATGAACTCCTGCTGCATAAAAAATATTTTCATATTTATGTGAAATCTCTTTTGCTCTTTGCAAATCATCGATATCGGCTCCTGGAATTATAAAACCTTTGACTCCTCCGTCATTTGCTCTTTTTATTACTTCATCTAAATCATCTATATACTTTTTATCATCAAGGTGTGTGTGCGTATCTATAATCATGCTATCTCTACTCTGTTTCTTCCATTTTCCTTGGCTCTAAAAAGTGCTTCATCTGCTTCTTTTAAAAGCTCATCAATTTTTTTATCACCACTAAAAGCCACTCCTATAGAAACGCTAAATTTTATCTTTGCATTTATTGTGTTTATGCTTAAATCACAGATTGTTTTTCTTAATTTTGCGAAAAAACCAACAGCTTGTTTTTTATCAACATCTCTTAACGCAATACAAAACTCTTCTCCACCAAATCTAGCAACCAAATCTGAACCTTTTGTGTGATATTTAAGTGTATTTGATAAAGTTATAATCACAAGATCCCCAATATCATGTCCGTATTTATCATTTATCTTTTTAAACAAATCTATATCAATCATGGCAATTGCAAAATTTGAATTTGCCTTATAAAAACTCTCCATCTCTTGAAAGAAATACCTTCTATTGTAAGCCTTTGTCATAAAATCTTTATTGGCAATCTCGGTAATCATCTCAAGATGCTCTTTTGCATCAAGAGTGTTATTGATTCTGCAAATCAACTCTTCTTTACTAAAAGGTTTATTTATAAAATCATTTGCACCAATTTTTAAGAATTTTGCAGAAACTAGATGATCTTCACTACCAGTCATTCCGATTATGGGCATATCATCTTTATCATGTTTTTCTCGTATATTTTTTGTCAATTCAACTCCATCGATTACGGGCATATTGAAATCAGTCAAAACCAACTTTATATCTTGATTATTTTCAAGATAGTTTAGCGCTTCTTCTCCATGTGCTGCTATAAGAACGCTAAACATTTGACTTTGCAACAGTTTTTTTATCTCTTTTCTAAAAACTAAAGAATCATCAACTGCCAGAACTTTAATATCGCGATTTTTACTAAGTCTTTGAATGAGAGTAAATATATAATTCACATCTTCTATATTGCCCTTATAAACATAGTCAACTATATTTTTTCCAAGCATCTCTTCACGCAAATCTTCATCTATACTACCTGTTAAAACTATAACGGGCAAACCCTTAGATATAACAAAATCTACTATCTCGCCATCAGGCGCATCAGGGAGATTTAAATCACAAAGTGTAATAAAAAAATCATCATTATCATTTATAATTTCCTCAGCTTCATCATAGCTAAAGGCTTGAATAATCTCAAAATCTAGATTTTTCTCCATTTTTTTAGTTAAAATTTTTGACAATGCCCTATTATCTTCAATAATTAAAATTCTTTCTTTCATTTCTACTCCAATAACGATTTTGCAAATTCTATGGCTTTTTTGTGCACTTGATCGCCACTTACCATTCTGGCTAACTCTTCTATTCTTTCATTTTTATTTAAAAGTCTCACAGTGCTTTGTGAACCATTTTTTTCTACTAGAAAATGCATATTTGCCCTAGAAGAAAGTTGCGGTTGATGAGATATGGCAAATATTTGGTATTTTTTAGACAATTCCAAAAGCACATTTGCAACGCTCATCGACTCTTTTCCACTTAAATTTGAATCAATCTCATCCAAAATCAAAACACCGCCATCCCTTTTCAAAAACTCATGTCTGCTAGCTAAAAATGCAAGTCTAAGACGATTATATTCACCAGAACTTATCTTTTTTAACTCAACACTTCCAAGGTTTACGACAACTTCATCACAGCCTAAAATATCCAAATCCTTATCTTTTATGGTTAAAACCACATCGCTCATATATAAGTCTTTTAAATATGAATTTATATTTTCATTCATCAAAACAAGCGTTGCTTTTCTATTGTCTGATATTTTTTCGCATAAACTTTTTATCTCACTAAAAGCAGTATTGTATTGTTTTTCTAACTCACTTTTTTCAAAAGAAATATTTTCATATTCTGCTAACTCTTTTAACTTTACCTCTTTTTGCACAAGCGCTTCTTCTATGCTCCCATACCTCTTTTTAAGCCCAGCAATTTTCTCTATTCGTTCAAGCAAATCCACAATAACCACATCTTCTAAATCATCCAATCTCTCTTTTTGCATCTCAAATTCAGCTCTTAGTTCATTCATACATTCATCAAAAAAAGAGCTATCTTTTTCCATCAAACTCAAGGCTTCATTTACGCTTCCTTCGCTATCAAATACAGCTGATGCTAGCTCTAATGCTATCTCTATCTTCTCTTTTTTTGAAATCGATTTTTTCTTTTGCATAAGCTCTTCATCTTCACCAATTTTTGGATTAACCTCTTGGATTTTACTGATTTCATACTTTGCAAAATCTTTTAATTCTTCTACTTTCTTCTCTTTTTCTAGTATTTGTGATAACTTTGTAAATAACTTATTATATACTCTATATTTTTCATCAAAATCTTTTAAAATCTCTACATGTGAAGAATCTTTTCTAGCACAAATAGCATCAAGAAGTTCGAGCAATCTTGCATTTTCAAACTCTCCATCATCTTTTACACTAAGATAATTTATAAATTTTTTCGATATTTCATTAATATTTTTTTTAGATATATTTTGTGAATTTATAAAGTACCTTGCAGTTTTTGTTTTTATCAATTTAAAGATATTTACCTCATCGTTCTCAATCCCAAATTCGTCCATATCTATATCTTTTATAACACTAGCTTCAATCAAACTAGCACTTGCATCACCATACCCAAACAGTGATAACACAGCTTGCATCAAAACAGATTTTCCAGCTCCACTAGCTCCTGTAAAAGCTATTAAGCCTGGCTTAAAATTTAACTCACATTGATTAAAAGAAAAATGCTCTTTTAGGTATATCCTCTCAATCATTTACTTCCCCAATTTAGTTTTTCTTTTAGTATATCAAAATAATTTCGCTCTAGTGAATGTATGAGTTTTGCACTTTTATTTGCTATCTTTATGACAACATTATCAAAATCTTTCATCCTGTATCTATCTTGCCCATCTATCACAATCAGCACATCATCATCACTTTTGAATTGTATATCAAAATCTACAGGCAACACCAAAGGTCTTTGAGTTAGGGAGTGTGGGCAAATAGGAGTTAAAATCAAAATTTTTGCCAACGGATATACAAGCGGTCCACCAGCAGATATATTGTACGCTGTTGAGCCTGTTGGTGTCGAAACAATCAGACCATCTCCTCGGTAAGAGTTTATCATCTGTCCTTCCACATAGGCATTTATCGTAGAAATAGTAGAAATATTATCTCTAGCAAACACAACATCATTGAAGGCAACGATTTTTTTAATTTTTTCACCTTGGCACAATGAGATTTCCAGCAACATTCTCTTGTCAATTCTATATCTATCCAAAAAAAGATTATCTATAAACTCTTCAATTTCATCTGATTTTATATCTGTTAAAAATCCAAGTTGCCCCGCATAGATGCCTAAAACTGGTTTGTCATAGCGATAACTTCTCCTACAAGCAGAGATTAGGGTACCGTCTCCTCCCAAAGAGATTATAAAATCGCTCTTTTCGCACATCTCTTCAAAACTTACGCCCGTCGTATCTAAATTTTTAGCACTATCGAGTTCAACTATCAATCTTACACTATATTTTTCAAGTGCTACTTTTATGCGATTATAATAACTTCCAAGGCTAGTATCGTTTGGTTTAGTTACAAGCCCCACACAACCTATGGATTCAAGTTTTTCATTTTCATTTGTTATTTTCATAAGTATATTATACCAATATTTTATATTTTATGATTAAATTCAGGAACTATCTCTTTTAGTTTTTTAATCTTATCTTTACATGTGAGCAATTCTTGTATATCAATATTTAGCTTATTTATTTCATATGCACTCTTTTTTGCTACCATAATGGAGCTATATTTTGTCTTTTTATCGCTCTTATCAATAAGCAACTCTTCATATAGTTTTTCTCCGGGTCTTAATCCAGAAAACTCTATATTTATGTCATCTTTACCGCTTAATTCTATCATCTTTTTCGCCAAATCTACTATTTTTATAGGCTCTCCCATATCAAGGATAAATATCTCACCGCCTTTAGCGATTGCCCCTGTTTGCAAAACCAATTCGCAAGCTTCAGGTATCAGCATAAAATAGCGAGTAATCTCTGGGTGAGTGACAGTTATGGGACCACCTTCTTTTATTTGTTTATTAAATTTCGGTATAACTGAGCCGCTACTCCCTAAAACATTACCAAACCTGACTGCCACGATTTCAGTATTTTTAGCATCGACATTTCCAGCATATAATTCACATATTCTTTTAGTCGTACCCATAACATTGGTAGGACGAACTGCTTTGTCGGTTGAAATAAGTATGAATTTCTCCACGCCATACTTGATAGCCATATCTATACAATTTTTCGTGCCAATTATATTATTTTCAATCCCATCATCTATGTTCTCTTCAACCAAAGGCACATGTTTATAAGCTGCAGCATGGATGATAACATCAGGCTTACATGTAAGCATAGTCTTCTCAAGAGCTTTTTGATTTAATACGCTATGCATAAATGATTTCACACATTTAGAGTTAAGCTCTTCACATATAGCATATAGATTATATTCACTGTGGTCTAAGACGAAAAGTTCACACACGCCATATTTTATGCATTGCCTACAAATCTCACTACCTATGCTTCCTCCAGCTCCAGTAACTAAAACTTTTTTGTTTTTCAAAAAAGATGATATCGCTTTTTTGTCCAAATCTTTGGGATATCGTGCAAGCAAATCTTCGACGGATATAGATTTTAATTGATTTACAAAAGGTTTGTCAAAAAGAACTAAATCAAGCATTGGCAACACTTTAATTTCTTTAAAATAACCGTTAAGCCTTTGATAAATATCATTTATGCGAATTGCTTTGACTGAAGGCATTGCAATAACTAACAAATCAAATTTATCTCCATTAGCCACTTTCTCTTTTAAATTCTCTCTTGAAATAATCTTGACACCATCTATGCTTCTTTTTTGCAAAGCTTTATCGTCATCTATAAAGTATTTTATCTTATAAGGTGTGTTTTTATACTCTTCTTCAAGGCTTAGACCTGCTCTTCCTGCTCCATAAATCACCAGAGACTTGTCTTTTTTAACTTTGCTTCGGCTCACAATAAGATAATATAGATACATAGCAAAATTAATACTAAACAGATAAAAAAATAGTTCTGAAACCATAAATGCTACACTAATATGTCCATACAAAAATGGCATATAAACGACAAAAGCAATAAAATAGACAAAACTTTTAAGCAAAAAAGTCTTTTGGGTTATTCTAGACCAAGAGAGTGAAAAATCTTTGAAAATCAAAATTGAAGCAATTATCCTTACAAAGACAACCCATAAAACTATATTAAGTAAAAATATATTATGAAAAATCCAAAAAGTCCAAGCAAAACTAAAAAAACTTAAAACAATAATAACAAATACATTTAAAATTCTTTCATCTAGGTAAAGATTCATATTTTTAACTTATATACCTTTACACTTGGATTTAAAATAACTGGTGCTAAGATGTTTTTATCATAATTATCAAATACAAAAAGTTGGATATATAAAGAATTTAGCATGGCATTATCTAACACTAAAAAGGTATTGTAAGACTTCATATATATGATAGATATATTTGCTTTTTCATTAAAAACCTTTCTTTGTCGTATAAATTTTTTATTTTTATCATACACAGTTATATAAAAATTTCGCACTGGCACTTCTTGCTTCCCAATTTTTATCAAACCTTTTTTTTGATTAAAATATACACCATTTGCAAGATTTATGATACCATTTTTCTCTCTAAATCTATTTGTTTTATAAAAAAATGGTCTTCTTATAGTGTTACCACTCATCAAATCAAGATTACTAAACATGGCAACCGTTGGAAAGATATTCATCATCCTAAATGGAAGATAAAAGTATATATCTCTAGTTTTTTTTGGAAGTTTTATATCTGTTTTTAATGCAATCAAAAAATCATTTGTATCTTTAAAGCCATAATCTAGTGTCATCTGAGCTATTGTAGGTTGTAATTTTACTTGCTTATCTGCACTTTTTTCAAGATTTTCATCAATAATTTTAAAATCTTTTTCAGTATATTCCACATCTAGTCTTGCTAGTTTTGATGCTTCTAATTGGGGACTTGTAAGCATATAGCTTAATGGAAAATTATCCTCTCCAGTATGTTTTCCTCCATCGCCCAATGTTTTTACATCAGCATAATAACGAATAGGAAACCCATAATCCCACCAAGATATCACATAATCTTCTCGCTTAGCTATATGTTTTAGTTTATCTAGCACACTAACTTCTTGTTTAGAGAAAACTGTTGGCACTTTATAGCCTATGACATGTTTGATATTTGGATAAAGAAAAGCAAAAGTTCCGAGCAAGATGAAAATTGTTCTAATGTAAAGATTACTTTTTCCTTCAACTAAAAACTTTTTAAGGTAATCACTAATAAAAAACAAAAGATAAGAAATACCAAAAGCGCAAATTGGCACAGCATAGATAGTAAATCTAAGCCCACCCACATAAGCTAAAAAGCCAAGTCCTAGCATAGGAAGCCCTAAAAGCATGACTCTATATCTAAACACCATTAAGATATATCCTACGATAGAAAGTATAAAAGTGATTGTGTGCCCACTTATGCGATTTGCAAAAGTTTCAAATGGAATTTTACCAGCTTCTCTGACTGTTTGCATGACAGAGAAAAAATGCAAAGACAAAGCATCTTTAGTAACTTTAATTGAGTCTTTAAAGACATAACCTTTTAGTTGTCCCCATATAGGGTTAAATCCACCTGTAAACAAAAACAATATAATTGCAAAACCTAAAACATAATACATGTAAGTATCTAATTTTTTACTTTTATATAAAACATATACAATTATAACTGCAGCAAGCCTAACCAAATCAGGTAAACCCATCATAGCAAAAAGCATCATAGCTAGAAGTTTATAATAGTAAATATTTTTGCGATTATAAACCAAGGCATAAAGTAAAATCAATCCAAAAAATGCAAATTCTAGTGAGTAGCTCTGAGGGTACCACCATCTATAAGCCACGATTTCAAGACCCGCAAAAAGTATGTATTTATCTTCATTAATTCTAAAGGCTGACACAAGTGCCCATAGCATAAATGTCGGAAAAACGATATTTAACATATCTGTATCGTAGTATCCCACCATAGTACGGTTATAATAACTCCAAGCGATAGAGGCTAAAAGAGCAGCGATAAAACCAAACTCAATCCTACCCAAACTCTTAGCAATCAAAACCATAGGAATTACCAAAAGCGAACTGATAAGTGATGGCATATAAAATATAATACTTTCAAAAGAAAAAGGTAAAATCTTAGCTAAAATAAAAGTGAGTTGTGATGCCGCAGTGCCAACAGGAGAAAGGTCATGAGGTTGATGGACACCACTAAGTAAATCTCTAGCACCCTCTGCCCAAAAATAACCATCATTTGTATTTATCATAAATTGACCATTCCACATAAAACTGCCAACATCTTTAAATTGATAAACCCAAATCAACCTAACAAGCACACTAAAAATAAATGCTAAAGCAATATATATATAAGCTTTTTTTTCTTCTAGTTTTTCCATTTTTTCCTCATTTTTCGGCTTTATTTATTATTCTTTAATTTATATATCTTGCTCTATTATCTCTTGAAATTTATCAAAATATGTCTCTTTTAACTCTTCTAGCTTTACTTTTATATCATTACATGTAAAGACTTGTTCTTTTGTTGTTTCACCAATTTTTTGCACTTTTATGTCTATCTCTTTAGCTAGATTTTTAAAGGCAATTTCATCTTTTACCTCTACTATGGCTCTAGAGAAACTCTCGCTAAATATATCTCTTTCATCTTTTAAATTAAGCCTACATGTAGAGCCTAAATTCCCCACACAACTCATCTTGGCTAAAGCTATAGCGATTCCACCTGTGTTCACGTCTTTGGCGCAATTTAACAAGCTTTTTTTATTGGCTTCTATAACCAAATCCCATAATTTCAATTCTTGTTTATAGTCAATCTTTGGTAAAACTCCGCCTACTTTTTTATATAGTTTTTTTAGATATAAACTTCCACCAAAATCACTATTCGTGTCGCCTATGAGATATATCGGACTATTTGCCTCTTGAAAACTATTTGGCAAAGTTTTATTTGCATCGTCATTTACTCCTACCATCGCGATTGCTGGTGTTGGGTATATTCCCTCTCTATCTGTTTCATTATATAGCGATACATTTCCGCTGACTACTGGAGTGTTTAGTTCCTTACAAGCCTCTTTTATACCATAACATCCTTGTGCAAATTGCCACATGATTTCTGGATTTTCTGGGTTTCCATAGTTTAGACAATCAGTTATGGCTTTTGGTCTAGCTCCACTCATGGCTACATTTCTTCCACTTTCCATCACTGCAGCTGCCGCACCACCAAACGGGTCAATATAATTATATCTTGGATTACAGTCACTACTCATACTCAGTGCTTTTCCACTCTCTTTGATTCTTATACAACTCGCATCTAAACTGCCTGAATTTTTTATCGTATTTGTTTGCACCATTGAGTCGTATTGCTCTGATATCCATGATTTATCTACGACTTCTGGTCTGGCAAATAGATTTTCAAATGCTTCTTGATTACTGACTTTTTCAAAATTATCTATACTTATATCTTTTATCTCGTCTAAATAAGCAGGCTTTTTTATAGGTCTATCATATATCGGTGCTTCTTCACCGACTGGCAATACTGGTATATCAGCCACCCTTGTCCCATGCCAAAATAGCTCCATATTTCCGCTACTTGTTACTTCACCTATAACTTCAGCGTCTAAATCCCACTTTCTAAAAATATCCAAAACCTTCTCTTCATATCCAGCTTTTGCACATATAAGCATCCTCTCTTGAGATTCGCTGAGCATAAATTCAAACGGCTCCATCGCCTCTTCACGAGCTGGAACTTTATCTAAGTGCATAATCATCCCACTACCACTTCGTCCTGCCATCTCAAATGAACTGCTAGTTAGCCCAGCTGCACCCATATCTTGGATACCAACTATATAATCGTACTTAAAAAGTTCCAAGCAAGCTTCAAGCAAAAGTTTTTCAGCAAATGGGTCACCAACTTGAACTGTTGGTCTTAAGCTTTTATTTTCCTCGCTAAAACTATCACTTGCCATAACAGCGCCACCAAGTCCATCACGACCAGTTTTGCTTCCTACATAAATCACAGGATTTCCGACACCCTCAGCCAATCCATAAAAAATCTCATCTGTTTTTGCAAGCCCTAAAGTAAAAGCATTTACTAAGATATTTCCATTATAGCACTCTTCAAAAGAGCACTCTCCGCCGATGGTTGGCACACCCATACAGTTACCATAATCACCGATTCCAGCTACCACACCTCGCACTAGATATCTTTGATGTTTTGAGATTTTATCATCATTTACAACATTTCCAAATCTTAGCGAATTCATATTTGCCACAGGTCTTGCACCCATAGTAAAGACATCTCTTAAAATTCCGCCAACACCAGTGGCAGCTCCTTGATATGGTTCTATAAAACTTGGATGATTGTGCGATTCCATCTTAAATACTGCCGCAATACCATCTCCAACATCGATAACACCTGCATTTTCTCCTGGACCTTGGATCACCCATGGAGCTTTTGTAGGAAAACCATTTAGATACTTTTTGCTTGATTTGTATGAGCAGTGTTCGCTCCACATGGAAGAGAATATCTTTAATTCCAAAAGATTTGGCTCTCGCCCCATAATTTTTAAAATATTTTGATATTCATCCTGGGTTAGCTTGTGTTTATTTAGTACTTCTTCTAAATTTTCCATAAATCTGCCTAATAAAATAAAATTACTCTATTTTACTGAAAAAGTACTAAATATGTATTTAAATTACTTAAATTACTTTATTGATTGATTATTTTTAGTAATTTGTCAATTTTATAATTTTTTTCATGGGAATTTATATTTTTTGAATATTTTAGCCATCTTATTATGGGTTTCTTGTATCCATAAAGTGATAATCTATCAATTAAAAAATCTATATCTTTTGAGCTTAGCTGCTCTTTTACGAGTGAGGCGGCTACAAGCAGGGAGGATGTACCTTGTATTTTTTTCATCTCTTTTGTTGCATTTTTATAGTTTTTAACTTTCATCTCTTTTGCAAAACTTTTATACTGCTTTGGTAAATCATCAAGATTAACTCTACCAAATTTGTTTTCTATCATATAATAATAACTTTTACTTGGGTCATTTTTATCCAAAATATCTAAAAGGGAGGTATATTCTTCGCATTTATCATTTATCAAAACTGCTACATGTAGAGCACATACTCCTAGATATACTTTAGCCAATGGTTTTAAATCAGCACTACTTTTTGCGCTGTTTATCGCTCTTGTCAATGATAGCGAAGCAAGTCTGGTTTTGCCCTCTAAATAGTATTGCTTATAACTGTCAAATGAATTTGAAGTATCTTTTTTCCAGATATTAGGTGATTCATTTTTCGACGAACAGCCAGCCAGTAATATA
>JALUMJ010000159.1 GCA_027040375.1 Campylobacteraceae bacterium | reverse complement strand
ACTTGTTGAAAGTAAGTAAACTGTGTTACTTCCATACCATTAAGCCAAACTTCCCAGCCAAGTCCCCAAGCACCAAGTGTAGGAGACTCCCAGTTATCTTCAATAAAACGAATATCATGTCTGCTTACATCAAGTCCCAAATACTCTAAAGATTGTAGATAAAGCTCTTGAATATTGTCTGGTGATGGCTTGATGATAGCCTGAAATTGGTAATATGACCCAAGTCTATTTGGATTTTCACCATATCTCCCATCAGTTGGACGACGAGATGGTGCAACATAGGCTGCAGCCCAAGGAGTTGAGTCAAGAGAACGAAGAAAAGTAGCAGGATGGAATGTTCCTGCACCTGCTGGAATATCGTAAGGCTGTACAATATTGCACCCCTGCTTCATCCAAAATTCTTGTAGTTTTAGTAACATTTCGCTAAAAGTTATCATTTGCGTATCGCCTTAAAATTAATTGTGCAATTGTACAACAAAGAGACTTTTTAATTTATAAAGTTAATAGTTGATTGTCATACCAATTTTTACATATTGTTGGTAATCAGTGCTGGCTGGTTCATATAAAGGAGCATCATAAGCCTTATTTAAAATATAGTTTGAGCGTTCTATGCTTTGCTTTGAAAATACAAAATCTGTAAAAATATCTATTTTTTTATTAATGCTATATCGTAATGGAATAATACACTCCAAACTGTTCTCGCCTCCCAAGCGAAAGGTATCATCAATAGAATTTGCTTGCATCGTAGGATTTATACCATATTTGTATTTAAAACGCATTCCAATCTTAAAATTATTTGTAAGATTTACATTTATCCCTATTATTGGAGTAACATAAAACCAACTATATATTTCATTTTGTATACTTGATAGTTCTCTATACCAAAAATGGTATCCAAAACCAAGCCCATACAAAAACTCAAAAGATGACACAGGTTGTATAAGCGTATAATCAGCACTTAAATCATAGATGGTATTAGAACTACGAGAATTAACAGACTGATTATTTTGAAGATAAGATCCCTTATAATCAGAATTTCCACTCATTCCTAAAAATCGAATCCCTAAATTTGCACAAATACCTTGCACACAAGATGTAGAAAAATCATATCGCAGTTCAGATCCTAAAATATTCTTTGACTTTTCACTATCTAAAAATATCCCACCTTCACCTCGCTCTGTATAGTCCATTCCCATATCTACAAGTGCTACGGAGTAAGAACTACTTCCATATACTACAGTTACTGTAAAGAAAAGAGAAAAAAATAATAACTTCATATGCTTTAGCATTAGTTGGTATGCTCTTCTATGGCTTTGTTCCACATGAGTTTATACTTACGACGCATAAATTCAACCTCTTGTTGAGAGAGTTTTAACTGTTCTTGCAAAGTATGGATGGTTTGTCTATCTTCATCATAAAGTTCTTGTAAAGAGGCAAGTGCTTCTCGCAAAAATTCATTCTCTACGCGTACCGCTTCGAGCGTTTCATCTTTTGCATCAAGCACTTTTTCATGGAGATTAATAATAGTCCCAATGGTCTTTTCAACAAATTCAGGTTGCACCAGCATCTCGTGTGTGTTCTTTTCGCTCAACTCTTTTAGCTTTGCAGGAACAACAACCTCAGTAGCCCCTTTTGATGGATCAATATATCGCACACCATCTTCAGTTTTTACTGTAAGTTTACCGCGCTCCACTAAATCATTTACTGCGTTTATATCTAATCCAGTAAGCTTGCAGTACTCATCATCACTCATCCATGTCATTATCTGCCCCT
>JALUMJ010000158.1 GCA_027040375.1 Campylobacteraceae bacterium | reverse complement strand
TTTAGATTTGATTAAAACAAGAAAAAATAAAATTACAAAAGATATCTTTGATAATGATTTGATTATTCTTTGGGGATATAACCCTATGGTGTCAAATGTCCAAGATGCACATTATCTTCAAGAAAGCAGATATCGAGGAGCAAAAATTGTAGCAATTTGCCCAGACTATAACGCAACAGTAAAGCAAGCTGATATATGGCTTCCAGTTAAAACAAATAGCGATGATATAATAGCTTTAAAGATATTGGAGTATTTATTAAGTCGTGATGAGCAAAGTGTGGATTTTTCAAATCAAGATGAAAATTTAGTTAAAGAGATTAAATCAATAGTTCAATTTGATATAAAAAAACTTACTGGAATTCACGAAGATGATATAAAAAAAGTTGCGGATTATATGGTAAATGCAAAATCTATCAAAATTATGTGTGGAAAAGGGTATGAATATAACTCTAAGATAAGCAAGATTTTAGATTTACTGGATGCAAAAGACACTGAAAGAAAAAACAATAAAATAGAAAAACTAGCATATTTATCAGATTTTTCTGGAAAATACAATTTAAAATTGACAAAAATTAATGACAGTGAAGATGGGCAAATAGCGATAATGCTGTCTTCAACTCTTTTTCATCAAAAATCAAGAGAGTATAAAGAAAAAATATTGGATAAAATAAAATATCTAGTTTGCATAGAAGAGCGAGTGAGCGAAACAGCAGTACAAGCCGATATGATTTTACCACTAAAGGGAAAATATGAGGCGTATAGAGTAAGCAATTCATACATAAAACCACCGATTGGGATTGAAAATGTGGGTGAAAGTAGAGATGAGTGGAGTATATTTTCCCAAATCTTAAATGAAGTAGAAAAAATCGCAAATAGAGCTGAGAATATTAGATATGCTAAGATAGAAGATTTACAAGAGTATGCTGTGCAAGGGTTTAGGGATTTAAGCACTGTTTATCAAGAATTTTCAGAGCTTAAGTATATGCAAAAAAGTTATACCATTAGCGATAACAAATCTGTTTATGATATAGTTTTAGAAAATGAAAATAGCAGTGAAAAACCAACAGCAAAAGAAGCACTACATGTAGAAAATATTTCTTCCAATAATTATGATAATATTTTAAAAGAAAATAGCTATAACTTGATATTGGCTAATTCTAAATATTCACAAGGGATAATGCACAATACAAATAGGACTTTGCTAAGATTGCAACGAGGAGTTCCTTTTGTCTTGATAAATCCAATAGTAGCAAAAAAATATGACATAAATGATGGTGAAAATTTTAAAATATACAATAATATGGGTGAATTTATAATCATGGCAAAATACAGTAATTTGGTCTCAAAAGATGATTTGATTATCAACAAAGCGTACGAGAGCTATCTATTCAAAGATGGTCTTGGTTATGGCGAGGTTTTAGTAGAAAATAAAAATTATGTGGTAAACATAGAAAAGATAAAAACACATGTATAAAAAAAATATAAAAACGAGACAACTCGCTATGGTTATAGACTTAAACAAGTGCATAGGTTGCCAAACTTGCACTGTAACTTGCGATACTATGTGGACAAATAGAAATGGACGAGAATATATGCATTGGAATAATGTAGAAACTATTCCGGGGAGAGGATATCCTAAAAATTGGCAAGATATGGGTGGTGGTTTTGATGCTAGTGGTGGCTTGAAGGATGGAAAAATTCCAAATATGAAAAAAGATTATGGAATTCCATGGGATTATAACTACGATGAAATCATAAATGCAAAAGAATTTAAACCAAAAAGTGAGCCTATATGGGGAGCTAACTGGGATGAAGAAAAAGGCAGTGAAGATGATGAAAAGCAAAAGTATTTTTTTAATTTGCCTCGAATCTGCAATCACTGTTCAAATCCAAGTTGCGTGAGCGCTTGCCCTCATGGCGCTATCTTTAAAAGAGAGCAAGATGGGATAGTGCTGGTTGATATGGATAAATGCCAAGGGTGTAGAGAGTGCATAGCCGCATGTCCATACAAAAAGATTTATTTTAATCCAAAAATCTCAAAGAGTGAAAAATGTAATTTTTGCTTTCCTTTGATAGAGAGAGGGCTTCCGCCAGCATGTGCTTCATCTTGTGTGGGACGAACTAGATTTGTTGGGTTTTTGGATGATGAAGAAGGACAAGTATATAAGCTTGTAAAAAAGTATAAAGTAGCACTTCCCCTAAGACCTGATTTTGGAGTTGAGCCAAATGTGTATTATATCCCTCCATTTTTGTCTCCAGATAAACTTGATGAAGAAGGCAAGATTATAGAAAATAGTGATAGAATTCCTATGGATGAGCTAGAAAAACTTTTTGGGCAAGAAGTATATGATGCAGTGAAACTATTGAAAAAAGAAAAAAGCAACAAAAGCAAGAATCAAAAAAGTGAATTGATGGATATGTTGATTGCGTATAAGCAAGAAGATATGTTTAGATTGGACGGAGATTATTATCAAAAAATCTCAAAAAAACAGAAGTTGGATTATCGCTATCTAAAAGGAAAAGAAACAAGTGTTGATTAAGATTATTATGGCTATTTTTATTGCCAATATAGCAATTGCGAGCAATCTTATCTCAGTTGTAAAGATTCCTGGAAATGTACTTGGCATTAAAGCAAAATCAAGAGCTTGGATGAGTACAAATTTTAAAAAATTTTCTACCTTTCCTATGGTGTCAATAAAAACAAATGATGCGCTTGCAAATAAGCTAAATTATCAAAATGGTGCAAAAGAAGTGGATATCAAAGCCATATATGATGGTAAAAATATTGCATTTTTACTAAGATGGAAAGACAGCACTAAGAGCGTGATAGGGCGCATGAGAACTGATGATTTTAATGACGCATTTGGTGTGGAGCTTCAAACAAAAACGGATACAGTTCCTTATGTTGATTTTGGTGATTTAAATGATGAAATTGTTTTTTACTTGAAAAATGCAAACAAAAATAGTGTAGATATTGAAGAAAATCAAGATATATTGTCCCAATTTGATTATCAAAATTTAAATGTATTTGTAAAAAATAGTGACGAGGATTTGCTCCCACATGTCAAGCAAGAAGTATTTTTGTATCACGGATTTAATAATGCGATAAAGTTAGATACAAAGCTTTCAAATATCACCATGGATATGATATACAAAGATGGATACTGGTATGGAAGTTTATCCAAAAAGCTCGTAGATAAAAATTCAAATTTAAGCAACGGTACATTTTTAGTATCATTTTCACTGTATGATGGCAAAATAAAACAAAGGGGACGACTTAGAAATCTAACGCCTTGGCTATTGGCAAGATTGGAAGGAATCGAGGGAGGAGAAAGTCTAGTTGAAGAAGTAAACCATAAGATATCTGGAGATATAAAAAATGGTGAAAAAATAGCTTTAAAAAATTGTTCTATTTGTCATAACTATAAAAACACAAGAAATGCCCCTGTAAATATGGCTCCAGATTTATCTTTTATCGGTGGATATGCAAGTATAGATTATATCAAAGAATCAATTTTGCAACCAAGCAAAGTGATAGTCCCTGACTTTACAGATTCTGCGCATCCTAATTTTAGTTGGATAGAAAAGCAAGAAAATGGCAAAAACATCTCTGTTATGCCATCATTTGAGTGGATGAATGAAAAAAACCTAAATGACTTATTGGCTTTTATGCAAACGCTAAGATGATCCGTCACCATCTTTTTTAGTGCCTTCTTTGGCATTTTTTATGGCATTGTCTAGCATGTTTTTAGCAACTTCCCAAGCTCTAAGACCAAGTTTTTTTGCTTCTTGGGTTGCTTTTTTTGTAGTTTCATTTTGTTTTATGTTTTCTATTGCTTCATTCGCTTTTTTGCCAAGGTTGTTTACATCATTTTTAAGATTTTCTATCTTTTCTTCAGCTTTTTCTTTTATATCATCTATGCTGACATCTGTTTTTAACTCCTCAAGTCTTTGCGAGATTGTTTCTTTAGCTTCAGTCGCTGCTCTTTTTATTTTTTCTACAGAACTATCATATTTTTCGATTTTATCATTTAGCGTATTGTGAATTATGCCTTCGTATCGGCTAGATAAATCTTTTAGCATTTGAATATACTCATCTTCTATGCTTATCAAATCTTTTTTAACTATATCAAGGTTTTGAGTAAATAAATCATCATCATCTTCGGGGGCAAATTTTATATCATTTTTAAACTTATCTATGGCTTTTAGAATACCTTCTTTTGTGCCTTTTATTGAACCATTTACGAGTTCCTTTGCAAGGCTAATATTTTCGTTTGCAAGTTCAGTTGATACCTCCATGATGGTTCTAGTGATGCTTAATATTCTTCTTTTTGCAAAATCTCCATCATTTATAGCTTGAAAAGTTAAGTTTTTTGTGATTTGAAAAACGGTGTCTTCTATATCTTTTCTTTTTTCAAGAGTTGTTAGCAAGGCTTCTTCTGTGGTTTCTCTTAAAATCCCAAGCATTTCTAGTGCATTTAGCTTGGTGTCGTTTAGTGCTTTTGTTGCTATCTCTTTTGTTTCTTGCGATAAAGAATTTATGTGCTTTTCTAAGATATTATATGTATTATTTATGGACAAAAGTATATCTTTCTTTTGATTTTGGGTAGATTTTTTAAGCTCATCTATCTCATAAATCGTTTTGTATAAAAACTCTTCTTTATCGTAATTAACTGCCTTAAGCAAGCCTTCAATCACGCAAGAGATATTTTTAGTGCTCTTAATTTCTTCGTTTTCTAGACTTTTTGTATATTGTTCAAAAAGCTCTCCAACTCTATTTTGTATCTTTTTATCATCTTTAAGCCTTTGAATTTTTTTTCTTGAGAGCTCAAATACCAAGTCTTTTAGTGTTTGTGAAAAATCCAAGTCATCTTTGCTCTCTTTTATAGCATTTGAGAAAATTGTTTGAGTTGATTTCATTTTTGTTCCTTATAATACAAATTTTATATGTTTATGTTGTTTTAAAGCTTCAAAAAGAGCTTTTCTGTCATCATCGTTATGCACTAAAACCTCAAGAGAATGGCTTGCGTATTTACCACCAGTGCTATTTTGAGATTTTTTTATACTGTGCTCTCTTTCTTTGAGTATCTCTTTTGCGATATTTTTAGCATTATGCTCTTTTGCCGTTATAATTTTGTATTTCCAATTAATTGGATAATCAAGCTTAAGCTCTTTTGTATTGTCCACTTTTGCCACCATCTTTTTCTTCTAGTAAAACATCACTTATAACCATCGATCTATCTATCGCTTTTGCCATATCATAGATAGTTAAAAGCCCGATGCTCACGCCTGTAAGTGCTTCCATCTCAACGCCTGTTTGACCTCTTAGTTTTGTAGTCACAAAGAGTTTAAACCCTGGTAAATCTGTTAGCTCTTGCACATCACAATTGACCGAAGTTAGCATCAAAGGATGGCACATTGGGATCAAATCACTCGTTCTTTTTGTGCCTAAGATTGCAGCTATTACCGCTGTTTGTATAACAGGTCCTTTTTTGGCTTTCTCTGTAGTTATCATATCAAATGCCTCTTGACTCATCTTTATGGTGCCACTTGCCTTCGCGACTCTAAAAGTATCCGCCTTGTCAGAAACATCTACCATCTTTGGTCTATCTTTTTCATCTAAATGTGTTAATTTCATCTCTTACCTTTCCTTTTTTAGGAGTACTCTTGGGCTAAAACCCTAACTCTTTATCTACTATGATTATATGAGTTCGGCCTATCTCGTCTCCGTTTATATATGCAAATTTATTTGCGATATTGTTTATGCTGTATTTTGGCTCTTTTCCCGCCTCTTGCGCTTTTGCATTCATTCTGTTTATATTTTTAACCGCAGCTGTCTCTAGCACTCTTGCAAAACCATCTTCTAAAGTTGGAACTATTTTATTTTTGCCGACTATAATTAAAAGCTTCTTTGGACCAAAGATTTGGGCTGCTACCCTATTGCCGCTTCCATCTGCGTTTACAAGTTCGCCATTTTGCGTGATAGCGTTGCATCCGCAAACATACAGGTCAGCAAGCATACCCTCTCTTCTTCTTTTTGTGTTTTCTTGCATGCTGATTCCATTTTCGTATTGATTGTAAAGCTTTATATCTTTTTTATCAAGGATATAATTCAGCAAACCAATCTCTACGACTGTTGTGGAGCCACCAAGACCGATGGATGGTGCTTTATCGACAAATGATTTTGAAAGCAAAAGCGCTTCTTTCTTATCTTGGGCAAAGTAAACACTAAAGCCATTTTGTTCTAAATTTTCTTTTAGTTTTTGCATTGTCTCTTCTTTTTTATGTATTTTATCGAAATTTGTGTTATTATTCCTATAAAAATTTAGGGACTTTGTATGAGATGTTCTAAAATGAGCTCATTTATAGTGATGGATATAGTAAGAGATGCTTTAAAATATGATGATGCGGTGCATTTTGAAGTGGGACAGCCAGATTTGCCACCATCGCCAAAAGTAAAAAAAGCTTTACATGTAGCCATAGATAACGATAAATTTTCTTACACCCAAAGCCTAGGACTCTTAGAGTTACGAGAAAAGATAGCGGACGAATACAAAAAAACTTATAACTTAAATATAGATGCAAATCAAATCTTTTTAACCCCTGGAACTAGTGGGGCATTTTTGATAGCTTATGCTCTAACGCTTAAACAATCTGCTAGACTTGGTTTGAGCGACCCGTCTTATCCTTGCTATAAAAACTTTGCACATGTTATGGGTATAGAGCCTGTTTTTATGCCTATTGATAAAAAAGATGATTTTGAGCTACATGTAAGCGATTTAGTGGGTAAAAATCTTGACGCATTACAGATTTCATCGCCGTCAAATCCTACTGGAAATATATATAACAAAGAGAATTTAAAAAATCTCATAGAATATTGTGATAAAAATGGCATCGCTTTTATATCTGATGAGCTCTATCATGGCTTAACTTATGGAGAAGATGCAAGTTGTGCCTTAGAATTTAGCGAAAATGCTTATGTGATAAACGGTTTTTCAAAATACTACTGTGTTCCAGGAAATAGGCTTGGGTGGATAATAGTGCCAAAAAACAAACAAAAACAAGCAGAAAAACTGTGCCAAAATCTTTTTATATCTGCCCCAACACTAAGCCAATACGGTGCGTTAGAAGCATTTGATGATGAGTATCAAAAGATTGTAAAGGCTGAGTTTAAAAGAAGAAGAGATTTTTTATATAGCGAATTATCCAAGATTTTTGAAGTGGATGCGAGCCCTGAGGGAGCGTTTTATATATGGGCAAATGTGTCCAAATATAGCGATGATAGCTTTGCTTTTGCAAGAGAACTCTTAGAAAACATACATATAGCCGCAACTCCAGGAGTAGATTTTGGTAAAAATGGTACAAATAAATATATAAGATTTGCATATACAAGAAATATAGAACATATGCGCGAGGGCATAAAAAGGCTCAGAAAATATCTAAATATCACCTAGTGATGGCAAATCCTAATCCTATCTTGTCATTTCTTTTGTTGTAGTCTATTAAACTCTCGCCATATCCGCTGAAGATTTGTAGATAACCAAAAGTATCACTTATCCAAGGCAGTGAAAATGTCCAGTCAAATTGCACAGCTCCTTTATTGTCACCCTTAAATCTAAAATTATCTCTTAATAAAAGCGAAAAAAGTTGCTTTTTATATGGATATGATATTTTTAAATCTCCATACCCTAAGTATTTGTATATATCAGGATTATCGTCACCACTTGTGTCATTTATGTTTGCTTTTTTGTGCTCAGGGATTCTGTACCAAACTCTTGGCAGTATAAAAAGCCCACTTTTTTGAAAGATTCCTGTTAGATAGATTCGATTCCATGACCTAGAGAGCAAGCCACCTTGTCCGTTTGATTGGTGCATTATGCCCACTTTGTATGCTTTGAAAGGGCTGTATTTGGTTATATATGGGAAAATCATAAAAAGTTCAGGTTCATAATTTGTCTCTCTAAATGGTGAAGATTTTGCACTTGTTTGCCACCAAGATGTTTGAGAATACCCCAAAAATAGCTCATCTCTCATACCAAATAAATCTTTTGCCAAGCTCTTTTTGAAGCTTATTTGAAATTTTGTTTCTGTGCTTTTCCTACCATCATGAGATACATTGTCGTATGTAAAAGGAAGTAGATAGTTCATACGATATGGCTTGACATCAAACAAAGAAAACATAATTTGCTCTAGAGAATTGTTAGTTTTATTATTGTCATAGCTTTTGATATCATTATTTCCAAATTTTACGAGGTTATTGCCACTGATAGTGATTTTTTCTTGATTGCTTTTTAGAGAAGTTTCTAGGCTTGGTGATTTTAAAGATAGAGCTGCTGCTTTTTTGTACAAGATCATCGCTTGTTTGAATTTTCCGCTTTTCTCGAAAATTTCCGCTTTTTTATAAAGCACAGAGATGTCACTTGCTATTAGCGTTAAGCTAAAAAGTGTTATGATTATAAGAGCTATTTTATACAAGTGAAATCCTACTATTTTTGGTGAATTTTAGCATATTTTGGAGAGTTATGCAACAAAAGACAAAAGGCAACATTTTTGGAGTTTTGGCGATACTACTTTGGTCAACTTTGGCAAGCACTACGGTGCTTGTTGGAAAGATACCGCCATTTCAATTAGTCAGTATGTCTTTTTTTGTGGCATTTTTTATCGGTCTATTTTTGTGGAAAAAAGAGAAAAAAGGGATATTGGCTCAGTTAAAAATACCGTTTAAAAATTGGCTGATTGGAGTAGGTGGGCTGTTTGGTTATCACTTTTTTTACTTTTTGGCATTAAGGAATGCACCGGCAATCGAAGCGAACTTGATAAACTATCTGTGGCCTCTTTTCATAGTGCTTTTCAGTGCTTTCTTGCCAGGTATTAGGCTTAGATGGTTTCATATTCTAGGGGTATCTCTAGGATTTTTTGGAGTGATTATGCTAGTCGGCAAAGATGGAGGTTTTAGTTTTGATTTTGAGTACATGTGGGGATATTTTTATGCTTTTTTATGTGCTTTGATATGGTCTTCATACTCTGTACTTTCTAAATATTTTGGAAAAATGCCCGTTAGCTCTGTTGGAGCCTTTTGTGGTGTAACTGCACTATTAGCTGCAATTTTGCACTTTTTGTTTGAGCCGACGGTGATACCAGCCCTTAAGAGTTACATAGCAATTTTGATTTTGGGCTTGGGACCAGTGGGTGGGGCATTTTTCCTTTGGGATTATGGCGTTAAAAATGGAGATATACAGATGATAGGAGTTTTTTCGTATGCAACCCCACTGCTATCTACTGTTCTTTTGATTTTCTTTGGGCTCTCAAAACCAAGCCCCGTCATATGGATGGCTGCAGTGCTTATCTCTCTTGGCTCAATAATCGCTTCCTTGTCTCTTTTTGAAAAGTTTTTTAGGTCTCATAGTCAACAACACTTGTGATTATATTGTTGGATTTTATATATTTTATCACTTCTAGATGCACAGGATTTGAGGCGTAAGATTTCAGATCTTCTCTGCTACTAAACTCTGTGATTAGACAAACATCCCACGCTCTATCGCTTCTGTTTGTGTCAATTCCCACTTCTATGCCTTTTAGCAACTCTATCTTCCCCTTCATTGCCTCTAGTTTGTTTTTTAATACCTTGCAACCATCATCAGAGTTGCTTTGCAATTTAAAAAATACTACATGTTTTATCATGCGTGCCCCTTTGCCATTTTTTTTGTGTATAATACCAAAAAAGCAGACGATAAGGAAGTGATTTTTTGGAAAAAGATTACTTATTGATTTCTTTTTGTGGTTGTGAAAATAAAAACCCTTGAAAATAGTCAAATCCAAGTTTTTTTGCTTCATCAAAAGAAGAGGCTGAGTTTATTTGTGTAGCAATGCTTTTGCATCCAAGCTTTTTGCACTCTTGGATGATGGCTCTACATGTAAGCTTGGCACTTTCATCTATGGGTAAAGAACGAATTAAATCACCATGTATTTTTAGAAAATGTATATATTGTAAGTCGCTTAAATCAGTAGTGCTTTTTACATTGTCAAAGCAGATTTTTATATGGTTTTCATCTAAGATTTTTAGTTTTGGCAGTATTGACTTTAACTCTAAATTTTCTAAATGTTGCAATTCAAATATGCAGTTTGAATTTTTAAAAAAATCTATCAAGAAATTAAATAGTTCGTTATCTAGTAAATCTTCAAATAGAAAATTTATGGATATTGCTTTTTTGTCGATCGATAGTGTTTTGCTTAAAATTTTTACCAAGGTGTTGTAAAATCCTTTTTTTCTGGCAACTCCAAGAAAAAATTTTGGCGATAAAAATGAATTATTTGAGTGGATTCGAATAAGAGTTTCGTAAAAAATAACATTTCCATCTTTATCAACTATTTTTTGAAAATGTGGAACAATATTTCCATTTTTTATGGATTTTTCGATGATTTTTGCTATCTTTTCCTCGTTCTCTTCAAACAAAGTTGTAGCAAAAAATGAATATGTAAAAAATGCTTGATTTTCTCTTTTGGCCAACTTTAATGCAAGTTTAGCTTTTTCAAAAGTTCCTTTCAAATCAAAACTAATACCCATATTTGTAGATATTTCTATCTTTTTATCCTCAAAATTATAGACAGTGCCACTATCAAATTTTTTGAAATTTAAAATTAATCTTTCCATATTTTCCAAATCAAAAGCACAATCTTTTAGCAAAGCGAACTCATCATCTTTGACTCTAAAAAATTGCATTTCATTTGCATCCGCAAAACTCTTTAGTGAGTTTGCGTAAGAGCACAAGATTTCATCTCCTGCTTTATCAGAATATTTTAAATTGATTTGTTTAAAATCTTTGATGTCTATAAGCAAAAGAGTTGGAAATTTTGTCTCTTTAAGCTTTATCTCAAGTGCTTTGCCGCTTGGTATGTTTGTAAGTGTATCTATCAAAATTTCTTCTTTGCAAAATCATACTCTTCTTTTTTATTCATATTAAAAAAAAGTTCGTCATCATCAAAAAACTTGTAATCTGTATCTATAAGATTTAGATAATTTCGTATCTTGTGATCGTTTTTTTCTATCTGTTTTTTCAAGATATCAATAGTTTTGTTTGAATATATTCCACAAAGCTGATGCGTACCAAATGGAGATTTTGCAATCACCGCATCTTTGTTTTGAAGTTCTACATGTAAGGCTTCAAAAACTTCTTTTGACACAAAAGGAGTATCAACACTCAAGATGCAAACGCTAGAGTTGAAGTGTTTCAATATGCTATAAAGTGCGATAAGTGGTGAAAACTCTTCAAATTCATGAGAATCTTCGATAAAAGAAGCTGCAAAGTCAAACTTTTTTTTATCTTTGCAGCTTACATGTACGCTTTTAAACCAAGTGGAAATCCTTTGGATTTGGTATTGTGTTAATGTCTTGCTTCCTCCAAAAGGAAGCAATGCTTTATCCTTACCCATCCGAGAGCTTTTGCCCCCAGCTATTATGATGCAAGGAAGAGGTATGATTATAAATCCCTCGGGTCTGTTATCTTTCCGCTAACCGCACTAGCTGCTGCAACGGCTGAATTTGCAAGATATATTTTACTGCTTCTATCCCCCATCCTGCCTATAAAGTTTCGGTTTGTCGTAGATATGCAAACTTCGTCTTTGCCAAGTATGCCCATATATCCACCAAGACAAGCTCCACATGTTGGGTTTGAAAATACAGCGCCTGCGCTTATAAATATCTCCACTAAACCCTCTTTTTGTGCTTGCAAAGATATCTTTTGAGTAGCTGGAGTTATGATTAATCTAGTTTTTCTTGCTACTTTTTTATCTTTAAGTATCTTGGCTGCGATTCTCAAATCTTCTAACCTTCCATTTGTACAACTTCCTATAAAAACTTGATCAACAGCTATATCATCGCTAACGGCTTGACTCAATGGCTTACCGTTTGATGGCAAACTAGGGTAAGCGATGACTGGCTCTAGTTTTGTAACATCTATATGAATAGTTTGCACATAAACAGCGTCGCTATCTGAGTAAAATTCTCTTGAGCTTCTAGCTAATTTTTTGTCTTTTAAAAAGTCTCTCGTGATGTCATCAACTGCGATGATACCGTTTTTTGCACCAGCTTCTATAGCCATGTTACACAAGCTAAATCTATCGTCCATGCCAAGATATCCTATGGTGTCGCCTGTAAATTCAAGTGTTTTATAAAGTGCGCCATCAACTCCAAGTTGGCGGATAACTTCTAAAATCAAATCTTTTCCATATATTAGCTCGCTTGGTTTTCCGCTAAATACTACTTTTATAGCCTCAGGTACCTTAAACCAGTTTCCACCAGTGATTAGAGCAAATGATATATCCGTGCTTCCCATACCAGTTGAAAATGCACCAAGGGCTCCGTGAGTACATGTATGAGAATCTGCTCCTATGATGACATCTCCAGGAACGACTAGTCCTTTCTCTGGTAAAAGTGCATGCTCAATGCCCATATCTTTTTCATCAAAATAGTGCTTCAGATTGTGTTTATATGCAAAATCACGGCTGATTTTTGCTTGATTTGCACTTGCTATATCTTTTGCAGGAATGAAATGGTCCATGACGATAGCAAAACCATCTGGATTTGCCAAGTTTTCTTTGCCACTGTCTTCAAATGCTTTTATAGAGATAGGAGTTGTGATGTCGTTTCCTATGACCATATCTATGTTTGAACGGATAATTTCCCCGGCTTTCACATCACGCCCCACATGTGCGCTAAAAATCTTTTCTGTTATAGTTTGACCCATTATTTGCCTTTTATTTCGTATGCCTTATTTTATCAAAAATATATTTAAGATATCTTTTGTGCAGGAATTTTTTATTTAATCAATAGAAGATGGTTAAACAATCAGAAGTCGCAAGGTATTTAAAAGTATCGCCTGCCATGATATCTAAGGTATTTCGATGTATTAAGTAGTGAGTTGTGTCCTGACCCTTATTCCTTTTATGGTACAATTTGATATGTCAATAAATAACGAAAAATTTTATCAAAAAGCTTATGAAAAGTATGGTTTGAGTGCGCAAGGGGTGAATTGGAACTCAAAAGAGTCTCAAGAAGTTCGCTTTGAGGTTATCACTGATATTCTAGGGAAAGATATAGCAAAGAGTGAAATTGTAGATGCAGGTTGTGGCTTTGGGGAGTTATATGCTTATTGGGCAGATAGAGGTATTCATCCAAAGAGTTATATCGGGTTGGATTGTGTCGAGAACTCCATTGTCGTAGCAAAGGAGAGATTTGCAGATTTAAGCTTTACATGTAGAGATATCTTAAAGGACGAATTGCCTTTAGCAGATTGGTATGTGGCTAGTGGTAGTTTAAATATACTCTCGTCTTTTGATACTTGGCTCTTTTTGGAGAAGATATTGGAAAAATCAAAAAAGGGTGTAGTTTTCAATATCTTACAAGGCTATGTGAAAAGCAAAAATTTTAACTATCAAAGCAAAGATGATATCAAAGATTTTGTGAGTCAAAAGGGTTTGGAGTATTTTACAGTTGATGGATACTTAAAAAATGATATGACAGTAAAAGTGGTAAAATAAAAATACCACTTATTTCAAAATTCTAGGCAGAGTAATACCTTCTTGTCCTTGGTATTTTCCTTTTTTGTCTTTATAGGTTGTTTTGCACTGTTCGTCGCCTTCTAAGAAGAGCACTTGTGCTATGCCCTCGTTTGCGTAGATTTTGGCAGGGAGTGGCGTTGTGTTACTTATCTCTATGGTTATGTGCCCTTCGAATTCTGGCTCAAATGGCGTGACATTTACTATGATTCCGCATCTTGCATATGTGCTTTTTCCCAAGCAAATTGCCAAGACATTCTTTGGAATTTTGAAGTATTCGACTGTTCTTGCTAGTGCAAAAGAGTTTGGTGGAACTATGCAAATATCACCTATAAAGTCGATAACATTTTTTTCATCAAAATTTTTTGGGTCAACTACAGTTGAGCTTACATTTGTAAAAATCTTAAATTCATTTCCAACTCTTATATCGTAGCCATAACTGCTTACCCCATAACTAACTACATCAGTGCCCACTTGCTCTTCGCAAAACGGCGTTATCATCTCTTCTTTTAGTGATTTTTCTCTTATCCAATTGTCTGATTTTAATCCCATTAACTATGTCCTTATTAAATATATGGTATTATAGCAAAATTTATATATGAAAAATTACTAGTTATAGTAATAAATTTAGGAGAATGGAATGAACAAACAAGAAATCAGAGATTTGATGCGTTTTTTTGATAAAAGTGGGATTAATAAAGTAAAGATAAAAGACGGAGAATTTTCGATAGAGCTTCAAAAAGGATATGAAAGTGCTCCAGTTGTGATGACCGAGCAAGCACCTGTTGCTCAAAGCGTTGCTCCTCTTAGCAAAAGTCCAACAGAAACAAAAGAAACTGTTCAAATAGATAAAAAATCTGAAGGTGAATCAATAAAATCACCAATGGTTGGAACATTTTATATGGCACCAAGTCCTGGGAGTGAGCCTTTTGTAAAAGTAGGTACAGTTGTGCGAAAAGGACAAACGATAGCCATCATAGAAGCCATGAAGATTATGAATGAAATCGAAGCTGAATTTGATTGCAGAATCACAGAAACTCTCGTAGATGACGGAACTCCTGTGGAGTTTAATATGCCATTATATGGTGTGGAGAAAGTTTAATGTCAGAAATCCGAAAAATACTTGTTGCAAATAGAGGCGAGATAGCCCTCAGAGCGATAAGAACTATAAAGGAAATGGGCAAGATTGCAGTAGCGGTTTATTCAACTGCAGACAAAGATGCTTTATATCTCAAATACGCAGATGCAAACATATGTATAGGCAGCGAAAAATCTAGTGAGAGTTATCTTAATATTCCTGCGATCATAAGTGCTGCTGAGATAAGTGGATGTGATGCTATTTTCCCTGGATATGGCTTTTTAAGCGAAAATCAAGATTTTGTTGAGATTTGTAAATTTCATGATATAAAATTCATAGGTCCTAGTGTTGATTCTATGGTTTTAATGAGTGATAAATCAAAAGCCAAAGAAGTGATGAAAAAAGCTGGTGTTCCTGTTATAGAAGGAAGTGAAGGTGCGCTTAAAAGCGTGGATGAAGCAAAAGTTTTAGCCAAAGAAATCGGATATCCTGTTATAGTAAAAGCAAGTTCAGGTGGTGGCGGTCGTGGTATGCGAGTGGTGGAAAAAGAGGAAGATTTGGAGATATCGTATCTTTCTGCCGAGAGTGAAGCTGCTGCTGCATTTGGCGATGGTACTTTGTACATGGAAAAATTTATACAAAATCCTAGGCATATTGAAGTTCAAATCCTTGGAGATGCGCACGGAAATGCTGTGCATATAGGGGAGCGAGATTGTTCACTTCAAAGACGACATCAAAAACTCATAGAAGAATCTCCAGCGGTTATCTTAGATGAAAAAACAAGAGCAAAACTGCATGAAGTAGCTGTAAAAGCTGTTAAATTTATAGGCTATGAAAATGCTGGAACTTTCGAATTTTTACTAGACAATCAAAATAATTTTTATTTTATGGAAATGAACACAAGACTTCAGGTTGAGCATTGTGTTAGTGAGATGGTGAGTGGTTTGGATGTTATTGAGTGGATGATTAGAATCGCTCAAGGTGAGAAACTGATGAAACAAAGCGATATAACTCTTAAAGGACACTCTATAGAGTGTAGAATTACTGCGGAAGATTCTGTTAAGTTTATACCAAGTCCAGGCAAAGTGAGCAAATATATAGCCCCTGGCGGAAGAAATGTGAGAATAGACTCACATCTATATCAAAACTATGTTATCCCTGCACATTATGACTCTCTTGTAGGCAAGCTGATAGTATGGGCAGAAGATAGAGGCAGAGCGATAGCCAAGATGAAAGAAGCTTTAAATGAACTTCAAATCGAAGGCGTAGCAACTGTTAGAGATTTTCACCTAAAGATGATGGATAATAAAGATTTTATAAACAATAACTTTGATACAAATTATCTCTCAAGATATTAAATTTTTGCCCTTTTTATAGGGCAAAAATTTAGATATTTAAATCGTGCATTTTTTAGAGATTATGCACAATGGACAAAAGTTTGCAAGCCCAGCTATCAAAGGTATAACTCCTAGATAGAACCAAGGATTTCCTAGGTAAAATCCAACACCGATTAAAACTATACCAAGAACTATCCTTATAGGTCTGCATATCTTTTTTATTTTATCAAATTTATTCATAATTATTACTCCTAACTATTTGGTTTTCTTAAGACTTTTACATTGGCTACTGATTTTAATTTCTCAAAATAATCATCTATAGCTTTCTTTCTTTTTTTAGTTGACAAGACAGAATAGATATAGTTTTTAACTTCATTAAAAGATGGAGTTATTATGCCCTTTTTCTCTTTTATATAAAACATAGTAAACCCTTTACCTGTATTTAAGACAGGTGTAAATTCTTCTGATTTCGTTGCATCTAACAATCTTTCAAGTTTTGGATTCATATTGCCTGATTTAAATTGTTCCGTTTTTACTTTAACATCTTGGATTGATAACATAGGGTTTTTTCTGATTTTTTCTAGTGATTTTTTATCCGCACTTTGATAAGAAGCGACAGAAAAGCTACTTGCTTTTGCAAATTGACTTTTATTTGTTTTGTAAAATTGCTCTACATCTTTTTTAGTGATATTTAATTTCTTTTGTGCGTAGATTTTTTGGTATAATTTTTCTCTTTCAAGTTTTTTTCTCACATCTTTTCTGTAGTCAGCCTCTTTTATGCCTTTTGTTTTAAGCATTTCAAAAAATTGAAATTCGGAAATATTGTTTTTAGCTGCCAATTTTTTTATATATTCATCAACTTCAAAATCGCTCGCTTCTATATGCATTTTAGTTATCTGTGCATTCTCAAGTTTTTGTCTGATAAGTAGATCTAAAGATTCTTTAGTGGAAATTTTAAATCTATGTGCATAATCATAAACTTCATACAGGGTAATTGGTTCATCATTGATGATAACAGATATAGCATTTACTAGACCTGCTTGAGAAAAAGTTGTTGTAAAAATAACTAAAGCAGATATTTTTAATAAAATTTTCATAGATTTTTTCACTAATTGTCCTTTGTTAAGTAATGTTAAGTAAAAAGCTTATATAATTTTTTATTGGTTATTATATCAAATATATATTTAAAAAGGTCTGTTTTTATGATTATAACAAGATTTGCCCCAAGTCCTACGGGATATCTCCATATAGGAGGCTTGAGAACTGCACTTTACAGTTATCTTTGGTCTAGAAAAAATGATGGGAAATTCTTATTGCGTATTGAAGACACTGATCTTAAGAGAAACTCAAAAGAAGCTGCGGAGGCGATTGAAAATGCGTTTGCTTGGACAAATCTATCGCACGATGGAGAAATTATATACCAATCAACTAGATTTGATATATATAAATCATATGTAAAGCAGCTTTTAGAAGAAGGCAAAGCCTATAAGTGTTATATGAGTCGCCAAGAATTGGATGAGTTAAGAGCGTCTCAGAGTGCCGATAAAATTAGACCGCATTATGATGGAAGATACAGAGATTTTACAGGCGAACCGCCATCTGGTGTAGAGCCTGTCATCAGGATAAAAGCACCTATGGAAGGTGAGATATCTTTTGTTGACGGCGTTAAAGGTGAAGTGCACTTTAATGTCAAAGATATGCTTGATGATTTTATCATAGCAAGAAGTGATGGAACCCCTACTTATAATTTTGTGGTAACCATCGATGACGCCTTGATGAATATCACTGATGTGATTAGAGGTGATGATCATCTCTCAAATACTCCAAAACAAATCGTTATATATAAAGCATTAGGATTTAAGATTCCCAAATTTTATCATGTTCCTATGATACTCAATAATCAGGGTAAAAAACTTTCCAAAAGAGATGGTGCACTTGATGTTATGGAGTATAAAAATGAAGGATATTTGCCTGAAGCACTTTTGAATTTTCTAGTTAGACTTGGCTGGAGTCATGGCGATCAAGAACTGTTTAGCTTAGATGAAATGATAGAATTTTTCGATCCAAAAAACATAAATAAGTCAGCTTCAGCATATAATGAAGAAAAACTACTATGGCTAAATGCACAGTATATTAAAAAATTGCCAGTAGATAGGCTGGTAAAAGAGTTAGAATTTTTTGATGTAAGCGTAAGCGATTTTTCACGAAAAGAAGAATTGATTGAAGTTTTAAGAGATAGAGCTAAAACCATAAAAGAGTTGGCTATTATGGTGAAAAATATAGTAGATGAGCCAATAAATTATGATGAAAAAGCATGTAAAAAGTTTATAAAAGGTGATGCCCTAGAAAATTTAGAAGCATTTAAGCAAGCTTTGAGAGCCAATGGGGAATGCAGTAGTGCATCAGAGTTTGAAGTTTTAGCAAAAAAATTCTTGGAAGTTAATGGGTTAAAATTAAAAGATTTAGCTCAGCCTATAAGAATCGCTATGGTGGGGAGTGCGGTGAGTCCATCTGTATTTGAAGTTTTAAATATAATTGGATATCAAAATGTTATAGCTAGGATAGACAAGCTATTAAACCATAAATTTTAAAAGGAAAAGAAAATGAGCAAAGAAACATTTGAACAAGATTCGTTAGATTATCATGTAGGCGGTAAAATTGGTATAGATTTAAAAACACCATGTGCTACAGCAGCGCAGTTGTCGATGGCATACACCCCAGGTGTTGCATTTCCATGTCTAGAAATCGCAAAAGATCCAGAGTTAGCATACAAATACACAAATAAAGCAAACTTGGTGGGTGTTATTAGTGATTGTACAGCAGTTTTAGGTCTTGGGGATTTAGGTGCGCTTGGTGGAAAACCAGTTATGGAAGGAAAGTCAGTTCTGTTTAAAAAGTTTGCAGATGTTGATGCTTTTGATATAGAATTAGATGAAAAAGATACAGAAAAAATTATCGAGATTTGTATAGCTTTAGCTCCTACTTTTGGCGGTATCAATCTAGAAGATATCAAAGCTCCAAAGTGTTTTGAGATAGAACAAAGAGTACAAGCTGCTGTAAATATCCCTGTTATGCATGATGACCAACACGGAACGGCTATGATTACAAGTGCTGGGATTATAAATGCTCTTGAAATCAGTGGTAAAAAAATTGAAGACATGAAGATAGTAGTTAGCGGCGCGGGAGCTGCAGGAACAGCATGTGCCAACATGTATAGACTTTTGGGTGCTAAACACATCGTTATGTTAGATTCTAAAGGTGTTATTCAAAGTAAAAGGACAGATTTAAACAAATACAAGCAAGCATTTGCGCTTGAAACAGATGATAGAACTTTGGAAGATGCCATGAAGGGTGCGGACATGTTCCTAGGTCTTTCAGCTCCAGGAATTCTTTCTCAAGATATGGTTCTTTCCATGAACCCTAGCCCTATTATATTTGCTCTAGCTAATCCAACTCCAGAAATCACACCTGAACTTGTAAAAGAAGTAAGAGATGATGTTATGATGGGTACAGGTAGAAGTGATTATCCAAACCAAGTAAATAATGTTCTTGGCTTTCCATTTATATTTAGAGGTGCACTTGATGTAAGAGCTACTAAAGTAACTGAAGGCATGAAAATGGCAGCAGCTCGTGCATTGGCAGCACTTGCTAAAGAGGATGTTCCTCAATATGTAAAAGATGCCTACAATGGAAAAGATTTAAAATTTGGATTAGAGTATATCATACCGACACCATTTGATAAAAGAGTTCTTATTTGGGTAGCTCCTGCAGTTGCACAAGCCGCTATAGATGACGGCGTTGCTGGTGTAAAAGACTTTGATATCGAAGCTTACAAAAAAGAATTAGCTAAAAAAATAGGACTATAATATGGATAATGTAACTGTAATTCACCATCCTCTCATAGAGCATAAACTTTCAATCCTAAGAGATGAGAAGACTGATCCTTTTCATTTTAGATTACTTGTAGATGAGATATCTTATCTTATGCTTTTTGAAGCGACAAGAGATTTGCCACTTCGTGATACGGTGGTGCAAACTCCAGTTGCACAAGCTAAAACTAAGAAGTTAGATACGAAAATCATGATCTGCCCGATTCTTCGGGCAGCTCTTGGTATGCTTGATGGGATTTTTAAGCTTATACCAGATGCGAGTGTCGGCTTTTTAGGTTTTCAAAGAAATGAAAAGACTCTTGAGGCTGAATTTTTTTATGCCAAACTTCCAAAAGACCACATGGAGCGAACCGCTATAATCATAGACCCTATGTTTGCAACAGGCGGAACGGCGATAGATGCTGTTAATTTTCTAAAAAGCAAAGGCATTAAAGACATCAGGTTTATCGCCTTAGTTTCAGCTCCAGAAGGTCTCAAAAAGTTTTCAAAAATTCATCCTGATGTAAAGGTCTATACTGCGCATATAGATGATGGATTAAATAACAAGGGGTATATAGTACCAGGTCTTGGAGATGCAGGAGATAGAGTTTTTAATACTATAAATTAAGCAAAAAGGGCTTAAAAACCCTTTTTAACAATTTATAATATGATGATAACCTATTATATTTGGTCTTATTTGAGTAGTCCAACCGCTTGGATTGCTCTTTTTACGATTTCGTATTCTGAATTGTCTGCTTTTATAAATTTACTTCTTGGAAAAGCCAAGAGTATCTCTTTGTCTTTTATCTTTAGTAGAGCATTTTGAACTTGTTTAGTAAAGCCAGCACCAAATTGTTTGTCAACATCACCTCGAATAGAAAACTGATAGTCAGGGTATTTTAAAGATTTCCATATAACTTTGACTTTGGAAGTGTCAATCGACCCATCTTTTAACATTTTGTCCCAAACAGCGTAATTAACAACTCCTGTTTGATATTTACCACTTTGTACTTCGAGTATGGTTTTGGAATGGCTTCCTGAGAACCCAACTTTTGAAAATGCTTGCTGCGGTGTTTTTCGCAAAATCCATCTTATATAATACTCTGGCATTAGTCTTCCCGAAGTTGATTCTTTGGGACCAAATGTAAAAGATTTGCCTTCTATTCCTTTTGGAAATCTACGAGATTTCTCTAGTTTTGTACTTGTATTTGCTATAAAATATGAATAAAATTGTGTATCTTCAAGTCCCTGCGCGATAACAGATGAGCCTTTTACAGTTTTCCTGGCTTTTATCCCTGCTAACGCTCCAAACCATCCCATTTGAACTTTGTTGTTAGCAAAAGCAGATATGGAATCACTATACGAAGTTGTTGGCACAAATCTCACATCAACATGTAGCATTTTTTGTAGATATATTGCTAGTTTATTGTAACTTTTTTTGAGTTTTTCTATATTGTGGTCCGGCACTATGGTAAAAGAGAATGTTTTAGCAAAAACTGTAGAAACTAATAGTGCTAAGATTAGTATAAAATTTCGCATGTATTTATGGCCTCCAAAAAAATATCTTTTGAAGATGATAACATTTATGTTGTAAATTTATGCTTATAGGGAATTTAGCAAAGAGGGAAATCCCTCTTTGCCTGTATCTTTATACTGCGCCTTGGTCTAACATAGAATCTGCAACTTTTCTAAATCCTGCTATATTCGCACCCATCATAATATTGCCTTTATTGTCAAACTCTTCTGCTGTTTCATATGATAAATCAAATATGTCTTTCATAATACCTTGTAGTCTAGTATCTACCTCGGCAAATGACCATTTACCCATGCTTGCATTTTGTTCCATTTCTAACTGACTTGTGGCAACTCCACCAGCATTCGAAGCTTTACCTGGTGAGTACATGATGTTGTTTGCCATCAAGAATTCGATTGCTTCTGGAGTTGTAGGCATATTTGCACCTTCATTGACTAAGATACAACCATTTTTCTTTAAGTTTTTAGCGTCATTTAGATTAAGCTCATTTTGAGTTGCACTTGGAAATGCAACATCACAAGGAACTGCCCAAACTGCATTTGTATCTTTTGCATAATCAGCAACAGGAGTATAAACTGCATCTGGATGAGCTTTTGCATACTCTGTAAGAGACGCTCTATTTACCTCTTTAACTAGGTGAAGCGTATCTAAATTGATACCATCTTTATGGTAAATCATACCTCGAGAATCACTACATGTGACAGGTTTTGCACCCATCTCATAAAGTTTTTGGATAGTATAGATTGCAACATTACCACTTCCTGAAACTGTAGCAACTTTGCCTTCTAAGCCATTTCCTACTTTTCTAAGGTAATTATCTGCAAAATAAACTGAACCAAAACCAGTAGCTTCAGTTCTTGCAAGTGAGCCACCCCAGTTAAGTCCTTTACCAGTAAGTACGCCTTCAAATTTATTTGTGATTCTTTTGTATTGACCGTACATGTAACCAATCTCTCTACCACCAGTTCCGATGTCGCCTGCTGGAACATCTATAGTTTCACCGATGTATTTTGAAAGTTCTGTCATGAATGATTGACAAAATCTCATCACTTCGCCATCACTTTTGCCTTTAGGGTCAAAGTTTGAACCACCTTTTGCGCCACCGATATTTAGACCAGTTAGTGAATTTTTAAATATTTGTTCAAATCCCAAAAATTTGATAATACCCAAATTTACAGTAGGATGTAATCTTAAGCCTCCTTTGTATGGTCCGATTGCTGAGTTAAATTGTACGCGGTAACCTATGTTTGTTTGGATTACACCTTTGTCATCAATCCAACAAACCCTAAATATGATTTGTCTCTCCGGAATTACGATTCTGCTTAATATATTATTATCAGTATATTTATGCTCTCTTTGAAGAAGTGGTTCTAGCGATTGTAATACTTCATCAACTGCTTGATAAAACTCTGCTTGACCTGGTGTGCTGTACATTGTAGTTGCAAGTACTTCATCGATTCTGTGTTGAATTGCCATTTTATTTTCCTTTTATTGTTGCGTCTTTAGACGCATTAATTTTAAAACCTAAAGCTTTGCCCTTTTTCAGAAAAAGCTTCAACGCTTTCTTTTCTTTTTGGTTTATATTGTAACTGATTAGTTTTAGATACTCTTTAATCTCCTTAGCCTCAATATGTCTTTTTTTTGCATAATCTTTTAATATATATTGAGGAATTTTAATTTTCTTCTTTTTGAAGTTATTGACTAATTTCTTGTATATTTGGTGGTGTTTATTTGTGCATAAAACGGCAAATACAAAGGGAAGGTTATATTTATCGTGCCAAAATGCAGCTAAATCTATATAATCATTTGGATTTTGTAAATATAATTTTAAAGCTCTATCCCCTATAAGTACTTCGCCCTCAAGTCCCAATACCTTTCGCAATATATTTGATGTGGCAGATGCCAAGTCATCTTTGCAAGGTCCATTTTTAAGTATGACGCTTTTAACTTCTTTTTGCGCTATGATTCCAAGAGGAAGAGTTTTAATGTTTTTTGAGTTACTATAGATACTTGAGATAAACGCAGCACTTACCTGTCTTTTTTGAAACTTTTTATTTATGAGTGAAGGCACACCTTTTTTATGCTCAATTGCTTTTTTAAAGGAATTGTTCATGCTGCAACTCTTAAGAAAAATATGAAAAGGAAGAAGATTGATATAATCAATTTTTCCAAATATCATAAGGCGTCCTCATAAATTTTCCGCAATTATATCACCTTGAAACTTAATCGAAACTCTAAGATTTTTTTTACTCTAAGATTTATCAATTGTTTAATACTATTGCCTTTTTTTTGATATAATAAGTGTAAAAAAGTAACAAGGAATCATAATGGCAAGGATAGAATTTTTAGGACCCATAGGAAAAGAACCCGAAGATATAGATATAAAAAACTTAAAAGAGCTAAAAGAGCTTTTTGCTGGAGATAAAAAACTAGAAGAGTGGCTAGATATCTGCGCAGTAGCAATCAACGATACTTTGGTAAATGAAATAGATGTGAAAATCCAACCAAATGATAAAATCTCACTTTTACCGCCAGTTTGCGGAGGATGAAAATGCTAGAACTTCATGATGGCTCTTTAGATGTTGTAGAGATTACATCTCGTTGGTATAAAGCTGTAAAAGATAAAAATTTTGGAGCACTTATACCTTTTATCGGAATCGTAAGAGATGAGAAAGGCATAGATGGACTTAGTTTTGATGTGTATGAGCCAATACTAAACAATTGGTTTAACGCTTGGCAAGAAAAGGCCAAAAAAGAGGGCGCGATGTTATATATGGCTCACTCGCGAGGAGATGTTTTAAATCATACAAGCTCTTATATATCAGCCGTAGTCTCGCCTCAAAGAAAAGTAGGGCTAAGGTTGATAAATGATTTTGTAGAAGACTTTAAAGCAAATGCACCGATTTGGAAATATGATTTGATTGGTGGCAAAAGAGTTTATGCTCGAGAAAGAAGTCAGGCTCTTAGTGGGGCAGGATTATTAAGTAAGGATAATTAAATGAAATTTGAAAAATTTGAAGAAACATTAAAAGCGTTAGAAAATTCTATAGATTCAACATATGGCAAAGAAAAAGTATTTTTAAGTGATGCACTAGATAGAATCTTGGCAGAGGATATCATCGCAAAAGCAAACAATCCAGAGTTTGAAACATCTTCTATGGACGGATATGCCATAAGAGCACAAGACCAAAAATTAGGCAATCTAAAAATCATAGATTACCTTCCAGCAGGAAGTTATAAAGGCAACCTTGTGGTTGAGGGAACTTGCGTTAAAACTTTTACAGGCTCATTGATGAGCGAAGGTAGTG
>JALUMJ010000157.1 GCA_027040375.1 Campylobacteraceae bacterium | reverse complement strand
CTTATTTTGTCATAGATTCTAGCGATATATACAAATGGTATGTTGGAAATACAACTTTTGCCAAACAGAGTTCAACCTGCGACTTGCACAAATCAGCTTGTGAAGTTTTGCTTAAAGACGGAAGCTCCATCGTTTTATCAATCTATCCAAAAAATATACCTCTAATGAAGTCTTTAAAATTTTCAGTAAAAACAAAAGGTATAAAATTAGACAAACTTCAACTTAAAATATATGCCACAAACATGAATATGGGGCTAACTCAAGCCACTTTAAAAAAGATAAAACCAAACCTCTATGTAGGACATGTAACACTAGCTTCTTGCATACAAGGCGGAATGATTTGGAACGCAAACATAATAGCCAACGAACCTCAAAAAAGTTTAGGAGCAACTTTTGAATTTAAAACAAAATAATGAAAATGAAATTATTAAACATATGTCTTTGATTGAAAAATAGCAATAATTTACTATACAAAATATCAAAATTAGTCTATAATTCATCCATGGATTTACAAAACTATTTAAATTATCTGATAATCGCATTTTTTACCATCACTAGTCCAGGAGCTGCTATACTTTTGGCTATAAATACTGCCATGAGTCTGGATCTCAGAGCTGTATTTTTCTCGACTATCGGCAATATTCTAGGGCTTTTTATACTCTCAAGTGTGGCGATGTTTGGAGTAGGGGTATTGCTTAAAACTTCTGTAGTGTTTTATACTGCACTCAAAATCATAGGGGCTATATATCTGATATATCTTGGAATCAAGCAAATTCGCAATAAACATATAAGCTTACACCTTACAAAAGAGGCAAAACATAGAAATTACAGTATCAAAAAAGTCTTCAAAAGAGGTTTTTTGGTAGCCATCACAAACCCAAAACCAATACTCTTTTTTAGTGCAATATTTCCGCTCTTTATGGATGAAAAAAGGAGTATAGTTTTGCAGTTTTTTATAATGACAGGAACTTTTATGTTTATCTCATTTTGCTCACTGATGTTCTACGGCTACATATCCAAAAGAGCAAAAGCATGGTTTTTTGACGAACAAAAACTAAAACTCTTCTATAAAATTTCCGGTTCATTGTTTATATTAATGGGAATAGGCTTGGCGTTTGTATAGCCTTGAAAATCGTAAATCGTGTTAAAGAATTAATTTTCAAAAAGAGCTATGACCTCTTGTTCGTTTAAAATCTTGCCTCTTGATTTTACCTCACCATCTATGACGATGGCAGGGGTACTCACAACACCATAATTCATCACTTGCACTTCTTAGTATTCTATTTTTAGGAAAAAGAGATAAAATATGTTAAAATTACTCTTAAACATATAAAAAAGGAGAGGCAAATGGTAAGAATTTTAAAATATGGGCTATTAGTGGTGATTGCGACTATTTTATTTACAGGGTGTGGGAGAACAGGAGTCATACAAAATGTTGACAATAGTCAGTTTTTTAACAAATCTGTTAAATCTGCAAATCTTATAGCAAGGGCTATCAAATCAGGGGCTATGAGAAAAGGTTGGCGCACAAGAAAAGTAAGAAATGGCTTGATAGTTGCTAGCATCACAGTAAGAGGAAAGTATTTTGTAGCTGTAAATATAAATTATGACGCAAAAGGTTATGTGATAAGTTATAAAAACAGCAGAAATATGAAGTATGACCCAGTTAAAAAAACTATCCATCCAAGTTACAATAAATGGGTACGCATACTAGAGCAAAACATAAACTATGAATTATCAAACCTTGGCATGGACGATACTCCAATGGTATCACAAAAAATAGTTAAAACAAAAACATATAAAAAAGGTGCCAAGTTAAACCTAAATGGGAAAACAATCTACATAAAACCCATGGTTAGATTTGCACCTCGTTCAAGAGTTGCTAGCAATATAAAGACAGAATGTACACTTCCAAAAGCGTTAGCCGATAGCATTGTTGCATATTCTGCAAATAGTGGTGTAAATGTTGTCTTTAAAAACCACATTAAGCCAAATGAGTTAGAATTAAAAGTGCAAATTGAAGAAGCGATAAGTGCAGGAAATGCAGCTATTGGACACAATAAATTTGTAGTTATATCAGGCGGAGTAGTAAAAGGAAAGACAAAGTATTATTCATTTGATGCAGCTAGGCGTTCTGGTGGGGGATATTGGGGAGCTTATAGAAGTTCTTGCTCAGTTTTGGGCAGAATAGCAAGAGCACTCGGAAAAGATGTTGCACATTGGTTAGCTAATCCTTATGATAAAGCTATGATGGGCGATACTCAGTTTATAAGAAAATAAAACAATAAGTACCTGCTTGCAGTAGGTTTTTAAAATCTACTGCAAGGCTACTGAAAATATTCCAGTCGCCACCACATCATCTTCATCACTAATAGAAAACGAAAAGAATTTAAAATTTTGTAGTTTATGATCGAGTTCCACGAAAACTGTGAATTTTTTTGATTTTATCTCTTTTAAAAGTTTTACATTTTTAAGTGTCATTAAAAAACCCATCTTTGAAACATCATCACTTAAAATCCCTGATGAGCTTTGAGTGGCCGCCTCAACTAGCATACCCAAAGTTGGAATTTCGTCAAATCCAATCTCTACTGAAGCTGTTTTATCATCACTTTTAAGAAGAGATTTAACAAATCTTATGGGCGCTAAGTGCGGTATCTTAAAATCTGGCATATACTATTTTGTGTCTTGCTCTAGCTGCTCATTTATATATGTTACGAGTGTAGTAGGAGTTGAAAATATATTTTCTGCTTCACCCATATCTTTTATCTTAACATTAAATTCTTTTTCAACGATAAGTGTTATCTCTATGGCATCAACGCTATCAAGACCCAAGCCATCATCTCCAAAAAGTGCCATATCGTCATCTATCTCATCTACTCCAATATCTTCAAGACCAAGCCCTGCTATAATCTTTTCTTTTAAATCATTTGTTGTTATCAAAACATTCTCCGTAATTTTTTTTGTATTATATCCTATAACTCTTTAAAACCTATCTTTTTACCAACCGAACTTCTTGTTATGGAAACATTGTTAAATATCTTAAAGGCTATATTCATAGAGCCAAAATTTTCTTTTAAAACCTTTCTCAAAACTTTTGCATCAAGCCCAACTTTAGACTCAACATATATATCTAAAATCTCATCTTTTAAAGCTCTATCATCTTTTCTAATCTTAATCAAAACACAATCTATACCGTCCATTGCTTCTATGATGCCCTCAATCTGTTGAGTAGAAATCCTCTTGCCTGCAATCTTTGCTAAATTTGAACTGCGACCCAAAAGCTTGAACTCTTTTTCATTTAAAATTTCAACTATATCTTCAGTTTGAAATGGGGGCTTAACATCTTCAATCACTCCATTGTTTAGTATTTTTTTAGTTACAAATGGAGATGAAACTCTTAGCATTTTGTATTTTTCACCTATGCTTACACCCTCATAAGCTTCTAGTATATCTTCATCATCTTTTTTATGCCCCATAAGTCCTGTTTCTGTTGAAGCAAAAAGCTGAGATACTGATGTGTTGTAGAGTTCATGAAAAATCTTGCCATCTTCTTTGGATACTGGAGCAGTGGATGTCAAAAAATAAGATTTACTAAAATTGGCATCTTTTTTTATCCGATTAAGTGCTTTTATAAAAACAGGGGTTGTCACCACTAAAGTTCCCTCTTTTTCAGCTTCACTAGCCAATTCTTGAGGTAAAAAATTCTCCTTAGTCCAGATATCTATATCCAAAAGCTGTGGAACCACTGCCCCAATATCTACACCATAGATATGAACAAAAGGTACAGTTGTCACAACTCTGTTAAATTTCATACCTTCCAAAGTTTTTAAAAGTGCCTTTGCTTGCGTGAGCGAGTTCTCTTTTGTCTTAAAAACACCCGTGGGCAAGCCAGTAGTGCCAGAAGTAAAGTATAAAAATTGCATACCATCTTGTTTAAATATCTTTTTATCAAGTGATTCAATATATTTAACCAATGCAGGCTGAGATTTATCATATACCACCTCAAAAATATTATTATTGAAGCAGTGCAATACATGAGAAAGTTGCTCAACTTTTGAGGTAGGATTCTTAATCTCTTTTATATCCATATAACATTTATTATCCATATCATAAATTCTCATATTATATCATATCCTTGTCTTTTATTTGCGTAACATTTTACCATAAAGTAAAAAAAATATCGAACCGATTCCAGTCGTAATGACAAAACCTATAGAGTGCAAGGCTGTTGTTTTACTAAAAATCAAAACACCAAAGCCAAAAAAAGTACTTAACAATGCATATCTTATGGCCATCTTTGTTTCATCTAAAGTTTTTGTTTTATGAAGATAAATACCATAATCAATACTAATCGCCACTAAAATCACGAGTGCGAAGATATGCATTATATTTATCTCTCCATTAATCGTTATCAAAAACAAAACAACACTTATAGGAAAAAGCAAATAAGTCAAGGGATATAACATATCAAAACCAGAGACATAAAACAGCACGCACATGATAAAAAATATAGAAATTAACATGTATCTTACAAGTGTACTTTTCATGCCAATTGTGTCTTTCGAAAGACTTTTAGCTAGATTTATGGTTTCAAAATATTTATTGTCTGATTTGAGTTTATTCTTTGGAATAATCGCCATTGTATAGAACATATTGTCATCTTTAATGATTTTAAATTTTAAACCATTTATATTTTTAATTTCACATTTTATGTGATTTATTCCCTTATAAGCTTTATCAAAGGTTTTGTCTTTGAAGCCTATTTTTTTTGATTCTGTATTGATTAAATTTTTTATCTTTTTAAAGTTAAAGTTTTTAATTTTATCTAATCTTTCTATACATTTTTTCTCACTATAAACAAATTTTCCGATTCCTAATATATTAGGATATTGCAATGCTATTTTTTCATATCTTTGCAAAAGCATTTCTTTTGTTTTTGATTTTATGACAATACCTTGATATTTGTCATTTTGCATGCCTTTTGAAAATAGTTTTGCTATTTTTGTAAGTTTTTCATTTTTGTAATCAAGGTTTTTTAGGTTATTGTCAAATTTTAAATTATGATAGCTAAAGGCTAATAACAATAAAGATACAACTGTTACATGTATAGGATTGAAACTCTTTTGCAAAGTGTGGCTTTTATCGATAATCGGTGAGTCAATGCCAAGATATACAAAAACCCAACTAAACAGCCCATAAGCGATACTCAAAGATACAACACTGAAAATAGCAAGTTGCGAAAAAAGTTTGATGTCTATAAAACTAAAAATTATAAACACTCCAACTGTTGTCAAAAAACCAAAAAATACTCTTTTTTGAAATATAGGTTTCTTTTTTGAAAAATCTCCATGAAAATAGTAGTGAAACATATAATCAATCGAGATGGTAGTAACGCTTACCCCAAAAACAAGAGCCAATATACTGATGCTTTTAAAAAACAAAGAAGTTAGCAAAATTGCACCTAAAATAGAGCTTGCGATTGCAATCATGGCATTGAAAAATAGTTTAAAGTTTTTTAATATTATAAAATACAGTATCAACAAAAGTATCGTAGAGATTCCCATTATGACTTGTGCATCGTGTTTTATATATGCAGAATTTTCAACTAAAAAGTAAAATGGGGCATACGAGATAACTCCCTTATAAGATGAAACTATAGATTTTACTTGGTTATACACAACTCTAGCTTGTGAGGCATTTGAAGTGTTCACTGTTGTTTTTGCTTTTATCACATAACCATAATCTTTTAGTTTTATATGTTTTGTGGATTGTGTAAATTTTATATTAAAAAGATTAAGTGGGTCATAGGTATTTAGCGGTTCGTACAAAAATGAATTGTAAATTCTATCATGTATTTTTTGCAATCTTTTAGATATGTTTTGCTGTGTTATCGGTTTATCATTAAAATCACTCAAAAGCCAGTAATTTTTCTTTAGATAATTTTTTAACTCTTTTGATGGCTTAGTTGTTTGTTCTACTTTAGAGATTAATGGTAGTTTATCTAGTTTTTGTGCTATCTCTTTTAGCTCGTTTAATGATTTTTTATCAAAACCTTTTTTAGCTATAAGTATCTCATTTGAATACCCAAGTTTTTTCGCAACATCAAAAAGTTTTAAACTGTTTTTAGAAAAAAATATCTCTATAAAATTTGTAGAAAAGTGTATGTGAGATGAAAAGCTCAGATAAAATACGGATAAGATGATAAATATGGAGATATTCAAATACCTCCATATACTTTTACTAAAGTTTATAGTGATACACCTGCTATTTCCAAGGCTGATTCTATATACAATTGCCTCATCTTTTTAGCAACAGGGCCTGGTTTTCCATCACCAATCTTTTTGCCATCTATCTCGATAATTGGATACACCATAGTTGTAGCACTTGAGAGAAAAGCTTCATCTGCATTTAGTGCTTCTTCTACACTAAAAGGTCTCTGTTTCACTTTTATATCATATTTATCTGCGATTTCTAGCAGTATTTTTCTTCTAATGCCTGGCAAAATCGAGTTTGACAATGGTCTCGTGATAATTTCACCATCTTTTACAATATATGCTGAAGACGCGGTTCCCTCAGTCACAAAACCATCTTCTACCATCCATCCCTCATACGCTCCTTTTTGACTAGCTTCTTCTTTGGCGATACATTGGCCAAGTAGAGCAATAGATTTTATATCTCTTCTTTTCCATCTTATGTCATCAACGATAGCTACTTTAACACCTGATTTTGCCAATGGGCTGTCAATCACATTTTTTGAGAATGTAAAAGCGGTGACAGTAGGCTTAACTCCTTTTGGATAAGCAAAATCACGAGGAGCAACACCACGAGTAACTTGCATATAAACTCCGCCCTCTTTTACATCATTTCTTTTTATCAATTCATTTATCATCACTAAAAATTCATCTTTACTCATAGGCCACGCCAAACCAATTTCACCTAAGCTTCTCTCAAATCTAGCAAAAAATGGCTCTTTATCTATAACCGTATAGTTTATAACAGGCACAACCTCATAAACACCATCACCGAAGAGATACCCTCTGTCAAATATCGAAACCTTAGCTTCATCTTCTTCTAAATATTCACCGTTTAAAAATACAATTTTTTTCATCAAAATTCTCCTTGAGTTTGCTATTGCAAATGTAACTTAATTATACTTAATGTATCCTCATTTGGCATATATAATTTAAAACTAAGAACTTTTGATTTCTTAGTTTTAACTTCGGCTTTTACAATCATATTTGCCAAATCACCCTTAAAAACTAGGTTATATATATCTCCATCTTTTTGTACATCAAAGTCATTATTTGTTTTTATCTCACTAAATTTTCCCAATCTTGTCATGATATTTATAAACATTTTTGTGTAATACAGAGCTTTGCCTTTAAGGCGGTAAATCTTGCCTGACGAGTCTTTTATGCTTACATTTTCA
>JALUMJ010000156.1 GCA_027040375.1 Campylobacteraceae bacterium | reverse complement strand
TTGCAACATCATCATACTCTAGCAAATGTTTTCTAGATTCAAAGTTCATGTTTTCTACTTTTTTCTGAGCATTTTCAACGGCTCTTGTCACCATCTTTGATTCTATATGTTCACCCTCTTCTATCCCCAGTCTTTCCATAATATTTTTGATTCTATCGCTACCAAATATCCTTAGAAGATTGTCTTCAAGACTTAGATAAAATCTACTTTTTCCAGGGTCTCCTTGACGACCAGAACGACCTCTAAGCTGATTATCTATCCTTCTACTCTCGTGCCTTTCTGTTCCTATGATATATAAGCCACCTAAGTTTTTAATTTCGTCAGATATCTTTATATCAACACCACGACCAGCCATATTTGTAGCTATCGTTACAGCTCCTTTTTTACCAGCATCTATGATGATTTGAGCTTCTTTTGTATGGTTTTTTGCATTTAAAACAGTATGAGGGATATTTCTTTTTTTAAGTAAATAATGCAATACCTCACTCTTTTCTATAGAAGCGGTACCCACAAGAACAGGCTGACCAATTTTATAACAACCCTCTATATCTTCTATCGCTGCGTTAAATTTTTCAGCTTCTGTTTTATATATAAAGTCATTATTATCTTGCCTTATCATAGGTAAATTTGTAGGGATTGTGATAACTTCCAAATTGTAAATTTGTGCAAATTCTGTTGCTTCGGTTTGCGCAGTACCTGTCATCCCTGCTAGCTTATTGTATTGTCTAAAATAGTTTTGAAATGTTATATCTGCTAAAGTTTGAGACTCTTCTTTTATCTCAACTTTTTCTTTTGCCTCAAGTGCTTGATGAAGCCCTTCGCTAAATCTTCTTCCTTCGCTCAATCTTCCTGTAAATTCATCAACTATAACTATTTCGTTATCTTTTACAACATAGTCAACATCTTTTTCAAATAGATGATGAGCTTTAAGCGCCTGGTCTAAATGATGAGCCAATACTGCATTTTCAAGGCTGTAGAGATTATCTACTTCAAAAAGCTTTTCAGCTCGCTCATTCCCCTCTTCAGTTATAAGAATTGTTCTATTTTTTTCATCTACTGTAAAATCAACCTCTTTTTTCAATTGAATAGCAATTTTGTCAGCTTTAATATATCCATCTAAAGTTCTATTTGTCGGACCTGATATTATCAAAGGAGTTCTGGCTTCATCAACCAAAATCGAGTCAACTTCATCGACAATTACAAAATTGTGCTCTCTTTGAACTTTTTCCTCTAAAGAGTAGCGCATATTATCTCTTAGATAATCAAATCCATATTCATTGTTTGTGCCATATGTGATGTCTTTAGCATATTGCTCTTTTCTTTTTGCGTCATCTTCTAGCTCAGCCGTTACAATCCCAACGCTCAAGCCCAAAAAGTTATAAATCGGAGTCATATCATTGGCATCTCTGTTTGCTAGATAGTCATTTACTGTCACTACATGTACGCCTTTACCAGTGATTGCATTTAGCACGACAGGTAGTGTTGCAACGAGAGTTTTTCCTTCACCCGTTTTCATCTCAGCGATATCGCCTCCATGAAGCACTAATCCACCAACCATCTGCACATCAAAATGTCTTAATCCTATGGTTCTTTTGCTGACTTCTCTAGTGAGTGCAAAAACATCGTTTAAAATATCATCCAAAGTTTTGGTTTCGTTTATGATTTCTTCTTTAAACTTCGCAAATTTATCTTTTAATTCATCATCGCTCATTTTTTCATATAATTCTTCTAGTGCATTTATACTCTTTACTCTTTTGAGATAAGTTTTGACCAGTCTATCATTTTGCGTTCCAAATATCTTCTTTGCTATATCATTT
>JALUMJ010000155.1 GCA_027040375.1 Campylobacteraceae bacterium | reverse complement strand
CCTTTTAAAAGTGTAAAATTTTTAGCTCAATTTGATGGGTACCATCAATATCCTGTTGATAAGCATACGATTAGATGCATATATCACCTTGAAAATATAGAAGATAGATTTATTTCATCACTATTTAACAAACTATCAAATGACGAAAAAGCTCTTTTAAGGCTTGTTGTTTTCTTTCACGATATAGGCAAGGGAAGAAGAGGCAATCATAGTGAATTAGGTGCAAAAATCTTTCGTGCTTATGCTAAAAAATTAGAATTTTCCAAGCAAGGTATCATGACTGGCACAACACTTATAAAGATTCACACTCTTATGAATAATACCGCTAGTAGAGAAGATATATATAATGAAAAAATTGTGTTGGCATTTGTTTCAAAAGTTAAAAGCATAAATGCTCTTAATATGCTATATATTTTAACCTATGTTGATATAAATGGCGTGGGCAAGGATGTATATTCAAATTTTAATGCAAATTTACTAGAAGAGTTGTATCAAAGATCTCTTAGAGTTTTTGAAAAACCTGAACTCATAGATGAAGTTGCTAGCAGGTTAAGACGCGAAAATATACTGAAAAAAAATGAAAAATTTCAAGAATTTTCACCTACTCTTAAACGAAAAATACTAAATATAAGTTCAAATTTTTTCTTCTTAAAACACAAATCTGAACAAATCATAAAAATTACTAAACTAGCTTTCGAAACCCAAACATTTATATATAAAATTCAAACAAAACCATATCTCACTATAGAAGTAATCAAAAATAAAGATTTCAACATAGGCTATCTTCTTGGTAAACTTGGATTTATAAATCTTGTTAATATGGAAGTATATAAACTATTTGATGAAAAAAAATATTTTAAACTAGAATTTGATGAAGATGTGTATGATGATGATATAACTCAGATAAAAGAGTTAATAGAAAATTCATTTGATATGAGCAGAAAAACAAAACTCATCAAGCCTATGATTTTACCTGATGATATAGATTTGGATTGTGAACACTCTATGACTTATGCACAAATGCACATAAACACGAAAGATCAAAAAGGATTGATGGCTTATGTTATGAGCAAATTTGATGAAGAAAATATAGATATCGTTATGGCAAAAATTCAGACCATAAAAAAAAGGACAAGAAATCTTATCTTAATCGAAAAAACATTATACTTATGCAAAAATAAAAACAAAATACTTGAGGGCTTAATATGTGTGGAATAGTTGGATATATCGGCAAAAGAGAAAAAAGAGAATTTTTACTTGATGGTTTAAGAGAATTAGAATACAGAGGTTATGATAGCGCTGGAATCGCAGTTCTTCACCAAGGAGAGATAAATTACTTTAAAGCTAGCGGAAAACTTGATAACTTGATAGAAAAAACAAAAGATTTTCGCTCCATCAACTTTGGTTTAGGAATCGCTCATACAAGATGGGCGACACATGGAAAACCAACAGAGATAAATGCTCACCCTCACTGGGGAGAATTCTCTTTTGTGATTCATAATGGTATCATAGAAAATTATATGGAGCTCAAGAAAGAGCTTCAAAGTGATGGCGTGGTATTTTTAAGTCAAACCGATAGTGAAGTCATCGTTCATCTTTTTGAAAAATTTGTTGGATTAAATTTTACGCCCAAGGATGCATTTAAAAAAACTATCGAATCCCTAAAGGGAGCATTTGCTGTACTTTTGATTTCTAAAGTATCGCCTGAGACGATATTTTTTGCAAAAAATGCCGTACCTTTGATAATCGGTAAAAATTCTCAAAATGAGATATTTTTTGGCTCAAGTGATGCACCTTTGATAGGATTTGCAGATGAAGTATCGTATCTTGAAGA
>JALUMJ010000154.1 GCA_027040375.1 Campylobacteraceae bacterium | reverse complement strand
TTATTTTTGAAAGAACTACCATCACTCTTTTTACCTTGTATGTAAAAATACGCTGTTGGCTGTGCAGTATCGCCACCGCCATTATTTAACATCAAACTTTCTATTGTATCGCTGCCTTTTAAAATAGTTTTATTATCTTTATCGCTATACATTTTGACATTTGTTGAGACTATTTTTTTATAATCACTATCATTTCCTCGAAAAAGAGATTTTCCATCTACATTATAGGGGAGTTTTACGCCTGAGCCTATTAGTGCATTTAGTTTTTCTCCATTTCCATTGTATGTTCCATCACTGCTGACTGGTTTTACATCAAGAGCTGAACCAGAGAAGAGAAATTGTCCATCTATGGAGGTATTTGCGATGCTTACCATATGATCCCTCATCGCACTCAAATCGTTTGCTATAGCCTCTAAGCTTGTTTTTGAATTTGTAGCATTTGCACTTTGGATTAGTTTTGATTTAAATTTTACCAAAGTATCAGTAAATTCACTCATAGTTGCATCTGTATTGTTTGCAAAAGCTTGAGCTTTTGAACTTGTCTCTTTTACTTGCTCTAGCGTAGAAACTTCATGGTTTAATCTCATGGTATCTACATAGATACCGCTATCTTCATAACTGTTTTGAATTTTTGAACCAGTTGAGATTTGATTGTTTACATCATATAGCTTTTTCATACTATCTTGATAATTGTTTTTAGTATTAAAATAAAAAAGTGAATCTGTTATCCTCATAAAATCTCCTTGATTTTCACTATTTATGCATAAGCAAATAGGGTTCCTAGTCCAAAACATCGGTTTTTTGCGTTTTTTTTTTAATTTTTTGGAAAAATTATTGTATTTTATAAAAAAAAATTGTACAATGTCCGCAATACAATATTTTAAAAGGATTGCGGAATGAAAAAAGCAGAATTAATTCAAGTTGTTTCGGAAAGTGCTGAACTTTCTAAAAAAGATACTCAAAAAGTTTTAGATGCAGCAATTGCAGCTATCCAAAACGCATTAGTTGCAGGTAAAAATGTAAGCTTCATTGGTTTTGGTACATTTAGTACTACAAAAAGAGCGGCAAGAAAAGCTAGAGTTCCTGGAACTGACAGAATTGTAGATGTTGCAGCAACTACTGCTGTAAAATTTAAAGTTGGTAAAAGATTAAAAGAAGCTGTTGCAAAATCTTAATTTTTAAAAAAAACAAAAAGCTTAAAGTGACTGTAAACTCACTTTAAGCTTTTTTTATGTAGTATTTCATTTTCAAGTGCCTGAGTGGTGAAACTGGTAGACACGCTAGACTCAAAATCTGGTTGCTTCGGCAGTAGCGGTTCGATTCCGCTCTCAGGTACCATCCTCCTTTGTTACTATAACCTTTCTTTAATCTTTACAGGAGAAATTATGTTATTTAAAAGTTTTTTATCTATAGTTTTATTGTTTTTATTAAATCCAGTTTTTGTAAATGCCACCAATCAAAAAGTTTTGAAAGTTGGGATGGAATTACAATATCCTCCATTTGAGATGAGCGAAAAAGACGGAACACCAAGTGGAATAAGTGTTGATTTAGCCAAAGCACTTGGAAAATATCTAGGCAGAAAAGTAATCATCCAAAACATAGCTTGGGATGGATTAATTCCCTCTTTAAAGACAAAAAAGATTGATATCATCATTTCTTCTATGACGATAACAGATAAAAGAAAAAAAGTTATAGATTTTTCTATACCTTATGCACAATCAAACCTTGCTATCTTGACAAATCCAACATCTGGCGTGAAGAGTGTGAAAGATTTAAATCAAAAAGGTAAAGTTGTTGCTGTTAAGAAAGGAACTACTGGCAATATTTATGCGATTGAGCACCTTAAAAAAGCAAAAGTTTTAATCTTAGATAAAGAAAGCTCTGCTGTTTTAGAAGTCATACAAAAAAGAGCTGATGCTTTTATATATGATCAATTAACAATATACAGAGATTGGAAAAACCATAAAAAAACAACAGTTGCTTTGCTTAATCCAATAACAAAAAAACCAGGATATTGGGGAATTGCACTAAGACAAAATCAGCCCGAACTAAAAGCTAAGATAAATGAATTTATAAAAAAAGCAAAAAGTGATGGAACATTTGATAAATTTGCATACAAATATCTTAAAGGTATCAAGAAAAAATTTGTTGAACTAAATATTCCATTTTTCTTTTAGGTGGTATAAGTATCAAATTTAAAGATTTTTTTATTCAAAAGATAGGATATAAAGAAGATGCAAACGCTAAAAAGTTAGCTTACATCTTCAATTTTTTACTTTTATGTATCATCACATACTTGTTTTTTTATTTTATGTTTTCAGGAACTGATTATAACTTTAATTGGGAAAGCATATATGAGTATAGACAAAAATTTATAGATGGTTTTTTTACAACAATTTACATATCTTTCTTTGCATTAATACTAAGTTTTTTCATCGGTCTTTTCTTTGCTTATGGTCAAAATTCTAAGATAATACTGCTAAGATTCTTTTCTAGATTTTATATTGAAGTCATTAGGGGAACACCACTTCTAGTGCAAGTTCTTATATTTTTTTATGTCATAGCTGCAAACTTAGGCTTAGACAATAGATATGTAGCTGGGGTTCTTATCTTGTCTATATTTTCAGGTGCCTATATAAGTGAAATCGTAAGAGCTGCGATATTTAGCATACCAAAAGAACAATACGAAACTGGTCTTTCACTTGGATTCACCATATTTCAAACTTATAGATATGTTATTTTTCCTCAAGCATATAAGCGCATAATACCACCACTCACTGGACAATTTGCATCTATCATAAAAGACTCATCTTTGCTCTCAATCATATCCGTAAATGAGTTTACTATGAACGCACAAGAAGTTAATTCTTATACTTTTTCTACATTAGAAAGCTACATACCACTAGCCCTTGGATATCTGCTTTTAACTTACCCTATATCTTTATGGTCAAGACAATTAGAAAAGAAAATGAAAGATTAAATACACTTTAGTGAAAGCTAGCTACAAGATTTCCCACTAGTAGATTCCATCCATCTACTAGCACAAAGATAAGCAACTTAAAAGGCAGGGAAATCATGACTGGTGGGAGCATCATCATACCCATACTCATAAGAACTGAACTCACAACCATATCTATAACTAGAAACGGAAGATAAAGTAAAAAACCTATCTCAAATGCAGTTTTGAGCTCACTTATCATAAAAGCTGGAACTGCCACAGTTAATGGGACATTATCTATGTTTTTGGGGTTTTTCAATTTTCTAATTCTAAAAAATAGAGCCAAATCTTTTTCTCTTGTATTTCTCACCATAAAAGCTTTAAAGGGCTTTACTGCCTTTTCAAATGCTTCTTGATACCCCATTTGCTTTGCAAGATATGGTTTTATGGCCGTATTGTATGATTGAGTAGCGACTGGCTCCATGATAAAAAATGTTAAAACCATCGCCAAGGAAACCAAGATATTGCTTGGTGGCATTTGTTGGGTTCCTAGTGCTTGTCTTAGAAATGAAAAAACTATAATGAGTCTTAAAAAACTCGTCATCATAAAGAGTATAGAAGGAGCTAAAACTAAAACAGTAAGAACTACGAGTAAATTTAAACTCGTAACTAATTGTTCTGGTGTGCTTGGAGCACTTAAAGATAAGTTTACAGTGGGAATTGTATCTGCACCAAAAAGCATAGATGAAAATAAGATAAAGATTATAAAAATACTTTTTTTCAATTATTTAACTTGTTTTTTTATATCTAATATACTTTGCTTAGCAACTTGTTTATTTTTATTTGTAACTGAATAAAATTTTAACTCTACTCTTCTGTTTTTTGCCATACCCTCAGCAGTTGCATTTGAAGCTATTGGGCTGTACTGGGCTTTGCCTGCTGCTGTTAATCTGCTAGGTTTTATATTATCGTGTATCAGTTCTTTAACAACACTCACTCCTCTTGCGGTAGAAAGATCCCAATTATCTCTAAATGGGGAATTTGCAGCTGGAACGCTATTGTCTGTATAGCCTACAACATTTACAAATAAACTTTGTGGTAATTTTTGAATGATAAGCGCAATCCTTTTTAAAAAAAGTATAGCATCTTCATTTTCTATGGTTGCAGAACCTGGTTTAAAAAGCAGAGCACCTGGAAGTCTTATGATAAAACCACTCTGGGAATCTTCAAGAGTAACTTCTGGTGAACCAGTTGATTTGAGCATTTGGTTCACTTCTAAGATAGTTTTACTCAAAGCTCGCTTTGCTTTTGTTGCTGATTTATTTTTACTGTCTATCGGAGAGGCCATTTGCTGTCTCTCTCTACTTATTTCAGTTTTTGTACCTCCCTCAAGCACGCTTAGAGCACCTGCGAGTGAACCTATGGCTTCTTGTACTTTTTTTGCATCCATCGTTGACATAGATAACAGTAAAACAAAAAAACACAGAAGTAGTGACATCAAATCACCAAATGCAGCTAACCAACCTGGCATACATTTAGGACAATCACATGGTTTTGCTTTTTTAGCCATTATTTTTCCTAATCAAACTGACTTTCTCTCTCTTTTGGTGGCAAAAATGCTAGAAGTTTACCTTCTAAGTTTCTTGGATTATCGCCAGATTGTATAGCCATAATTCCTTCTAAAATCAATGTTTTAACAAGCACTTCATCGCTATCTCGAATAAGCAAAATATTAGCGATTGGTCCACCAACTATATTTCCGATCATCGCTCCATACATAGTAGTAAGCAAAGCAACTGCCATTGAAGGTCCAATAGCTGAGGGATCTGACATATTTAGGAGCATAGCAACAAGCCCTATTAGCGTTCCAATCATACCCATGGCACCAGAAAATCCACCCATTTGTTCAAATATTTGTGCATTTGCCTTATGCCTATCGCTTGTCTGGTCCATATCAATTTCAAGTAAATCTCTTATAGTATCAGGTTCATTTCCATCAACTGCCATAGAAAGACCTTTTTTTAAAAATTCATTTTCTTCAGCATTTGCATCAGCTTCAAGTGCTAAAATTCCATCTCTTCTAGCTTTTGTAGAATACTCTACCATTTTCTTGATTAGTTCAGATATATCAACTTGAGGAGGTTTTATAGCAATCATAAAAAACTTGGCTAAGCCTTTTATTTGCTCCATTTTAAAACCAACCATAAGCACACCAATAGTTCCACCAAAAACAATCAGTACAGATGGAATATCAATATAAGGACCAATCCCAACACCCATAGCCATAGCACCAAACAACAGCGCTAAAGTCAACACTAGACCAACGACGGTTCCTAAATCCATATTTTTCAACCTTTAAATATATGCCATATTTTATGTTTATTTGTGTTAAAAGATGATTAAACTCTTGTTTGTATCTTATCTTTAGCACTCTTAAAACAATATTTGGTTAAAATATCGGACATTTAACTATATTTTTTAGGAGAAAAAATTTATGAACATCTCAATCGCCATAATGGCAGCTGGACTTGGCACTAGAATGAAATCAAAAATTCCAAAAGTTTTACATAAATTAAGCGGATTTGAGATGCTATATCACATCATAAAAGAAGCCAAAAAAATCTCAGATGATATACATGTTATTCTTTACCACCAATCTGACTTGGTTCAAAAAGAGATGAATAAATACTTTAAAGATATAAATTATATCATCCAAGACCATGAGCAATTTCCAGGAACTGGGGGAGCTATAATGGGCGTAAATCCAAAATACAACAAGCTTCTAGTTTTAAACGGTGATATGCCTCTTCTTGAAAATGATGATATGTCGATATTTGCGAAACAAAAAAGCAGTGTTGTCATGAGTAGCTTTACATGTGAGAACCCAAGTGGTTATGGAAGAGTTGTGTTAGATGCAAACCATAATGTCAAAAAAATTGTCGAAGAAAAAGATGCAAGTGAGCAAGAAAAAGAGATAAATCTTGTAAATGCTGGAGTTTATCTCTTTAGTACTACATTTTTAAAAGAAAATCTTTGTAAATTAAAAAACGACAATCAACAAAAAGAATATTACATAACAGATTTGGTTAAAATTGCAAATGAAAACAATATAAAAGTAAAAACTGTGGTGGTAAATGCCGATACATTTATGGGCGTTAACTCAAAATACCACCTTAGTATCGCCGAAATTTTAATGCAGCGCAGAATCAAAAGAAGATTTATGGAACAAGGCGTCTTGATGAGACTCCCTGAGAGCATATATATAGAATCAAGCGTACAAATAGAAGGAGAAAGTGTTATTCAAAACGGTGTTAGTCTTCTTGGTGATACAAAGATTATAAACTCGACCATAAAATCAAATAGCGTAGTAGAAAACTCGACTATTCAAAACTCAGATATCGGACCGATGGCTAGGATAAGACCTGATTCAAATATCATAGATACACACATAGGAAATTTTGTAGAAGTTAAAAAATCAACACTCAAAGGTGTAAAAGCTGGGCATCTGAGTTATCTTGGTGACAGTGAGATTGATAATGGCACAAACATAGGCTGCGGAACAATCACATGTAACTATGATGGAAAATCAAAATATAAAACGATTATCGGTAAAAATGTTTTCATCGGAAGCGATAGCCAACTCATAGCTCCTGTTGTAATCGAGGATGATGTTATCATCGCTTCTGGTACAACTGTCACAAAAAATATAAAGAAAGGAAGCCTTGCTATCAATCGTGCACCTTTAAAGATGATTGAGGGCTTTTACTATAAATTTTTTGGAAAAGATAATGGATAACTTGCTAAAAAATAAAAATATACTCATAGGTGTCACGGGAAGCATCGCTATATATAAAACTCTTGAGCTTATAAGATTGCTCATTAAATCAAATGCAAATGTCAGGGTAATCATGAGTGAAGAATCCAAAAGATTCATAACGCCCTTGACATTTGAAGCGATTTCTCAAAATGAAGTCTTACATGTAGGCACAGAGAGTTGGTCAAATGATAAAAACCACATACACATCGGTAAATGGGCTGATATTTTTATAATAGCTCCAATATCGGCAAATAGCATAAATAAGATAGCTTATGGTATCAGCGATAATCTTCTCGTGCAAACCGTACTTGCTTTTAACAAAAAAGTTTTAATAGCTCCTTCGGCAAACACAAATATGCTATTTCATCCTAGTACCAAGGAGTCACTAAAAAAACTTGAGGATTTTGGCTACACTATCATCCAAGCTCAAAATAAACTCTTAGCTTGTAATGACAAAGGCGTGGGTGCCATGGCTGAACCGATGGAAATATTTTTTCAAATATGCAAATCTTTATTGCAGGATAATTTTTGGAGTGATAAAGAGATAATAGTAACTGGTGGTGGCACAAAAGAGAAGATAGATGATGTTAGATATATAAGCAACAATTCAAGTGGAAAAATGGCATACAATCTTTGTTTAGCGGCTTATTTTATGGGTGCTAAAATCACTTTTATAAGCACAAATGAAGTACAAAATCTTCCGATGGATATCAATTTTATATATGCTCCTAGCTCTAGTGAATTAGACACTTCATTAAAGCAAAATCTAAAAAAAGCGACTTATCTTTTTATGGTAGCTGCCGTTAGTGATTATGTTTGCAAAAAGGTGCATCA
>JALUMJ010000153.1:16949-25680 GCA_027040375.1 Campylobacteraceae bacterium | reverse complement strand
GATAGTAAAGATTTTCTTGAAGTTGAAACACCAATCTTGACAAAATCTACACCAGAGGGAGCTAGGGATTACTTAGTACCAAGTCGTGTTCACAATGGCGAATTTTTCGCCCTGCCTCAATCTCCTCAACTTTTCAAACAACTTTTGATGTGTTCAGGGTTTGATAGATATTTTCAAATAGCAAAATGCTTCAGAGATGAAGACTTACGAGCTGATAGACAACCTGAATTTACTCAGATAGACTTAGAGATGAGTTTTTGTACTCAAGATGATGTTATAGAAGTTACTGAAGCACTTATCAAAGAGATGTTTAAAGCTTGTGGGCACGAAGTTCAAACTCCATTTAACAGGTTAAAATATAAAGATGCTATGGAGACTTATGGTAGCGATAAACCAGACCTTAGATATGATTTACCACTCATTGATGTCATGGATATATTTGCTAAATCATCAAATGAGATTTTTTCAAATATCGCAAAAGATAAGAAAAACAATAGAATAAAAGCGTTAAAAGTGCCAAATGGAGACAATATTTTCTCAAAAAGACAAATGAAAGGTTTTGAAGATTATGTAAGAAAATTTGGAGCGGCAGGTCTTGGCTATTTTCAGATGAAAGAAGAAGGCTTAAAAGGTCCACTTACAAAATTTTTCACTCCTGAAGACTTGGAAGATATTATTTTAGCATCAGATTTAAAAGTTGGAGATGTTATCTTTTTTGGAGCAGGCGACAAAAAAGTTGTGCTTGATTATATGGGTAGATTTAGAATTTATCTAGCCGAACTAATGGACATCATACCAAAAGATAGATTTGAATTTGTATGGGTAGTTGATTTTGATATGTTTGAAGTAGATGGCAAAGATGTAAAAGCACTTCATCACCCTTTCACTATGCCAAAAGACTTAAACGCACCAGTAGAAGAGATGGAATCTATCGCTTATGATATCGTTTTAAATGGCGTTGAATTGGGCGGAGGAAGTATAAGAATCCATAAACCTGAAATCCAGCAGCAAGTATTTAAACTTCTTGGGATAAGCGACGAAGAAGCAAATGAGAAATTTGAATTTCTACTTGATGCCTTAAAATTTGGAGCTCCTCCTCACGGCGGACTTGCAATTGGGCTTGATAGACTCATCATGCTTCTTACTAATTCAAGTAGCATAAGAGATGTTATAGCATTTCCAAAGACTCAAAGAGCACAATGCTTGCTAACAAATGCGCCAAGTGTGGTTGAAAATACACAACTTAGAGATCTAGGTATCAGGTTACGAGAAGTAAAAAAACAGCTATGAAATCCCTATTTTTAATCATCGGAGCTCCAGGAAGCGGAAAAACTACTGATGCAGATCTTATAGCTAAAAACAATCCCACTAAAATAGCTCACTTCTCAACAGGTGAGCTACTAAGAGATGAAGTAAAATCAGGCAGCAAGCTTGGAAAAATCATTGATGAACGAATCAACAAAGGCAATTTAGTTCCTGTGCAAATAGCAGTTGAAACTATCGTCAAGGCGATAGATAGTTCAAGTAAAAACATCATTTTAATAGATGGATTTCCAAGATCAGTAGAGCAAATGATGGAGCTTGAAAAAGAGCTTTTATCAAAAAAAGATATAAAATTATCTCTAGTTCTAGAAGTGATTGTAAGTGAAAAAGTTGCAAAACAAAGAGTTCTTGGGCGAAATCGCGGAAATGATGACAAAGAAGAAATTTTTGCAAATCGCATGGAAGTTCATAATGAGCCAATTGAACTCATTCGAGATTTTTATATATCCAATAAATTATTAGTACAAATTGATGGCGAAAGAGATGTGAAAGTTATAGTTAGTGAAATGGAAAAAATTATAAATGAAAGAGTATAGTTTTTATAGTGTTATCATTGGAACTGAGTTACTAAATGGCAGAAGAGAAGATAAACATTTTAAATTTTTAAATCAAGCTTTAAGAGATAGGGGCTTAAAACATGCTGGAAGTTTTGTTATAAATGATGATACAGCTTTGATGGAGAGAGTCTTTGAAATGATCAAAAAAGACCCGAAAAGCGTCATGTTTTGCTTTGGCGGAATTGGTTCAACTCCAGATGACTACACAAGGAAAATAGCTGCAAAATCCTTTACATGTAAGCCTTTGCAAACCAATCAAGAAGCACTTAGTCTTATCATTGAAGAATTTAAAGATGGAGCATATCCTCATAGGATAAAAATGGCAAACATTCCAAAAGGCGCAAAACTACTAAAAAATGTAGTAAACCAGGTTCCTGGATTTTATCTTCAAGACAGATTTTTCTTTACTCCTGGATTTCCATCTATGGCACATCCCATGATAACTTGGGCGTTAGATAACCTTTTTGAAAGAAAAGAGGATAAATTTTTTTGTGAATTTAGAGCTGACTGCTCAGAAAATGATTTAATCAATATAATGGAATCCTTGCCAAAAGAGTTAGAACTATCTTCTTTACCAAAAATCCAAGGTAATAAAAAAACAGTAGATATATTTTTAGCTCATAAAAATAAAGAACAACTCGATAAATGGTGTAGTTTTTTTAAATGTGAGATGAAAAAGCTAGGTAAAGAGATTATAATTTAGTTTTTTAAAAAATAATTATCAACCCCATCCACCACACCTTTTGCAAATAACTCTTGATATTGAAAATTAAACAACCTTGTTCCTTCTGTTGGATTAGTTATATATCCTGTTTCTATCAAGATAGCAGGCATTTGAGCACCTACAAGAACCCAAAATGGTGCTTCTCTTACGCCGCCATCCACAACTCTATATTTTCGTCTTAGAGATTTCAACACTCCTTGTTGTATATCTAATGCCATTTTATCTGATTGTATAATCTTTTCTCTATTCATAAAATTTAAAAAAGTATTTTTAGAATAATAATCCATACTTCTCATATCAGATCTATTTTCTAATGCAGCTACATTCTTGCTTCTCTTGCTTCTAGCGGGTGAAAGAAAAAATATCTCTAATCCCTTTGAGATAAGATATTTACTTTTCCTAGGGGCTGCATTTGCATGAATAGAGATAAAGAGGTCTGCGTGTTTTGCATTAGCATAATCAGTTCTTTTTCTAAGCTGTATAAAAACATCTCTAGTTCTAGTCAGATATACTTTGTATCCTTTTTTTCTTAATGCTTTAGCACACTTTAAAGCTATGGCCAGCACAGCTCTCTTCTCATATCTTCTTTTATAGCCAATCGCGCCAGAATCTTTTCCACCATGCCCTGGGTCTAAAACAATTATCTTATTTTTAGGATTAAAAGAATTATATGCATAGCTTGGGTAAGTTTTTGCTTTGGCAACTTTTTTTGGCTTATTAAAGTTAATATAAAGTACATTTTTTGAGTATTTAAGATAATATCGTTTTGCTTTTTTTGTTTGCAAAACAAGTCTCATGGTTTTTTTATTGTATTGAGCAATCTTTACATCTTGCAAACTTATTGGTTTCTTAATCTTTGGTTTTATAGATAAAAATGCAATAAAATCAAATATTTTTCTATAATATTTTTTACCTCTGAGTGTAAAAATTCTTAATTTATTTTTATTAATAGTTGAATTAAATGTTAGTTTTATATATTTCGAATTTACACTTATTGCATCTAATTTTAAGCGTTTTGCTTTTTTTGGCTTTTTTTTAATACGCTTCACAGTAGGTGTTTTGACCAACACATCAGTAAATTTAGCAAGTTCTTTTTCGTAATTACTTGCATTAAAATGCAGTAACTTGGAACTCTTAATCAATCTTTTAAGGGTTTCTTCTTTTAGATTATTGTCATTATTGATTATTGATTTTATATATATATTTTGCAAAGAGTGAAAAATTTTAAGCATTTCACTCTCATTGGCATATTTCATCTGCAAATCATAGCTATGTATCTTGTTTAGATAAAGAGAACTAGCTTGAACAGATATTACAACAAGAAGTGCTAATAGTATTTTTTTAAGCATCTTCCCCATTAACCAATTTATTCATAAGCTCTTTAACACTTATGATTTCTTTGAGTTTATAACCATTTGAGCCAGTGAAAAATAGACCAGTTTCGACTCTTCCAAGGTAAGCATCTGAGAGTCTATCTGCTATACAATAACCTACTTCTTTTGCCTCTTGCCCTCTGTGACACGGGCTTACACAATTACTTATGCATTTTATCTTTGGACCTTCTCGCTTATCTACAAGTTTTATGAGATTTGTACTTACTCCTCTTGCTGGATACCCAACTGGAGATTTCAAAAGTTTTATATCTTCTTGCTCGCAATCTATAATGACTTGTTTAAAATTATCGGCAGCATCACACTCATGTGTTCCGATAAATCTCGTTCCCATTTGAACGCCATCTGCTCCAAGTTCCATCACCTTTAGTATGTCTGTTTGATCCCAAATACCACCAGCTGCGATGAGGGGAAAATCTCCCCATTTTTTTATCTCTTCTTTGATTGGCTTAATCAAATTTTCAAGTTGATATTCATCTTTAAAACACTGCTCATAAGTAAAACCTTGATGACCTCCACTTTTAGGACCTTCGACAACTATAGCATCAGGCAATCTATCATATCTCTGCTTCCATCTTTTGCATATAATTCGCAACGCTTTTGCTGAAGAGACGATAGGAACCAATGCAACATCAGGGTATCCTTCCGTAAATTCAGGCATATTTGTAGGAAGTCCGGCTCCTGTTATGATTATATCAACTCCAAGCTCACATGCATCTCTAGCAACTCTGCCATAATCATTTATAGCGTATAAAACATTTGCTGCGATTGGCTTACCATTTGCTATCTTTTTTGCATTATTGATGATAGCTTTAAATCCATCTCGGCTATAAAAATTTGTTGCTTCAAATGGTCTTTCATTTATATTTTTCTTAGTATATTTTCTATCTTTATAATAACCAGTTCCCACAGAACTAATAACTCCAAGTCCTCCGTTTAGGCTAACTGTTCCAGCTAGGTTATCCCAGCTAATACCAAGACCCATACCGCCTTGAACTATCGGATGCTTTATAGTGTGTTTACCGATTTTTAGAGGTTTAAATACCATCATTTCACCTTTAATCTTGCAAATTTTCTCTTTCCAACTTGAAGTATATACTCACCTGTTTCTAGTTGTAACTGTTGGTCACTTATCTTCTTTTGATCGATGCTAACTGCATTTTGTTTTATATCTCTTCTAGCTTGCGAAGTTGAGTTTTCAAGCTTGCAATCAACAAGAGCTTGCGCTATCCATACAGAACTTTCAAGTTCAAACTCTGCTATATCAGTAGGAATTTGGTTTTTAGAGTGTACTTTATCAAATTCTTCTTTTGCTTTGCGTGCGCTCTCATCTCCATGATATCGCTTTACTATTTCCATGGCCAAGTTCTCTTTAGTCACTTTAGGATGAATCGAGCCATCATTTACTTTTTGTTTCAAAGATTCTATTTGCACAATGGTAAGAGAACTTAAGAGTTCATAATATCTCCACATCAACTCATCACTAATACTAAGAATCTTTCCAAACATATCATTTGGTTCATCTGTAACACCAATATAGTTTCCAAGTGACTTACTCATCTTATTTACGCCATCAAGTCCTTCAAGAAGTGGCATCATTATCACAGCCTGCTCTTTTCCAACACCGTAAGATCTTTGAAGATGTCTTCCCATTAAAAGATTAAATTTTTGGTCAGTTCCTCCCATCTCTATATCAGATTTTATAGCCACACTATCATAACCTTGCAACAATGGATATAAAAATTCACTAATAGATATAGTAGCACCTGATTTATATCTTTTTTCAAAATCTTCTCTCTCTAGCATCCTTGCAACACTAAAGGTCGTGGTAAGCTCAAGCATCCCAGAACTTCCTAATTTTTCAATCCAAGATGAATTAAATAAAATTTGAGTTTTTTTGGGGTCCAATATCTTAAAAACTTGCTCCTCATAGCTCTTTGCATTTTTTACAACAGTTTCTCGGTCAAGTTTTTTTCTAGTTTCATTTTTTCCAGTAGGGTCACCTATCATTCCTGTGAAATCACCGATTATGAATTGTACTATCCCTCCATATTTTTGGAACAATGACATTTTTTGCAATAATACAGTATGTCCTAAGTGTAAATCTGGCGCAGTTGGGTCAAAACCAGCTTTTACAAAATAGCTCTCACCTTTTTCAAAATAATTTTTTAAAAGTTCTATAATTCTTTTTTCATCTATAATCTCACTAACGCCACGCTTTATCTCATTTAAAGCAGTTTCAAACATTAATATTCTCCTAATTAATTCTTATAAGCATCGTTTATCGAAACGAATTCTATAACTCTATATTTTGATTTCAGATTTTTTCTAATCGAATCAATAGAAACATCTGGCAATTCCAAAATCATTTCAAAATAATCTGCATGTCCTTCTTCAGAATTTCCAAGCTCAATCGTAATCAAATTTATCTGCATTTTAGCTAAATATTGTAAAAAAGTAGCTAAAGAACCTTTTTTGTTCTCTAAACTGACAAGTAGCTTGTATTTATCTGGTGCATCTCTTGTCCATTTGACAAAAACCATCGCACCGTTTTTATCCATAAGCTTGGAAGCTCTATCGCATAATTTGTGATGCACAAAAACATCGCTTCCTTTTTTTAAGCCAAGTATGCTATCCCCTCTTTTAGGGTGACAACAAAAATCAAAGTAAACATTTGATACATGTAAATTTGAATACACTACAATATTTTCAAATTTTTGTTTTTTTATTTTATATCTATCGATTTTTAAAAGAGGAAAAATCAATCTATCAGATTTTGTGTATTTTTTTAGTGCATTTACTACATCTTTAAAATATATAGAATCTGTAGCTATTTTAAAGATTTTTTTAGTCAAATTTTCTTTTTCTAACCAATCTAGTATCTTTACCTCTTTTGAATTAAAAGTACTCTTTAAAAGAGAAATTGCCACTTTGTGATTTATTTCTTTGATTTTTAATCTGCAATTAAGCCTTATTGTATTTCTAGCTTTTCCAGTTTTTACGCTATTTACCCAGCTACATCTTAACTGTGGCTCATCTGAAGTGACAATCCTAGCAATATCTCCATTTTTAAGCTCACTCAACAATGGTACTTTTTGCTTATTTACATAAGATTCTTTTGCATACAAGCCAACCTCTGTATGAACCTCATATGCAAAATCCAAAACAGTAGCACCTCTTGGCAATGTAAAAATATCTCCTTTTGGAGAAAAAACTGCTATGTCTTCGCTATAAAGATTGTCTTTTGCTATCTCATAAAATTCTTCTATGTTTTCTATCTCTTCATTTTGAGCTTTAAGTTCATTTAGCCACTCTAGCTTAGGATTTAAACCACCACTTTTGTATTTCCAGTGAGCCGCCAAGCCAAACTCTGCTGTTTTATCCATGTCAAATGTTCTAATTTGAGATTCTATGATGGATTTATCATCAAAAACAGTCGTGTGAATCGTTTGATATCCATTTTCTTTGGGAATCGCGATATAATCCTTAAATCTCGCAATTAGAGGATTAAATTTTTGATGAATAATACCCAAGACTTTATAGCAATCCAATGTATTTTCAACGATAACTCTTATGGCTAAAAGGTCTAAAACCTCCTCCATAGAGATACCTTTTCTTTGCATTTTTAGATAGATAGAGTAGTGATGTTTAACTCTTTTAATAATTTTAAAACTATCATCACTAAAACCAGCTTTTGTCATCAAAACTCTTATCTTGGAAGCAAAATGATTTAATCTTAATTGCAATTGCTGTCTATGTTCATCGATAAAATCATCTATTTTTTTATACTCTTGAGGCATAACATAAAAAAAGCTTTTATCTTCTAAGTAGTTTTTGATTGATGAAATACCCAATCTATGAGCAATCGGACCATAAACTACTACTGTTTCTTCACTTATCCTTTTTTGTTTTGCAAATGGTAAGCCATCTAGTGTCATCATGTTGTGCATTCTGTCACAAAGCTTAATGATTAATACTCTCACATCACTAATAGAAGCTAATAACATCTTTCTAAATGTTAGTGCTGAAGATATGATTTTTTCATTTGAGCTTGAAGGGACAAGTTCAACATCTCTAATCTCCATAATCTTAGTCAAACCTTCGACTAAATTGCCTACTTCTTTGTTAAAAATCTTGTCTATAGTTTGCACATCACAATCTGTATCTTCAACCACATCATGAAGCAGCCCAGCGACTACCATAGCTTCATCTCCACCATAATATCCTACTAATGAGGCCACTAAAATAGGATGATTTACATACTCTTCCCCGCTTTTTCTAAATTGTCCGCTATGTTGTTTTATAGCAAAATCAATTGCTTTTTGAACAACAGGAGTGATTCTGGTGAAGCTTTTCAGTACTGATATGGATGCATTGATATCTCTTGATGCAACAATCTTTTTCGACAGTTCTTCTATGGTCATTATTTTAAATCAGTTATCTCATCCAAAATAATTTTACCCTCTGCAATCTCCATTAAAGCAATGTCTGTATATTTTTGTTTATTGCTATCTGCTTTAACTAGTGGCTTTGCTCCATTTGCAAGTTGTTCAGCTCTTTTTGCTGTCATGATTGACAATAGGTACTTATCGTTGTTTAATCTATCTAATGCTTTCGCTGCTATTTGTTCACTTCTCATAATTATTATTCCTTTTTTTATTTAACTGTTTTCTTTAAGAGGAAGTAAATTCCTCTTAAATTCATTGCACTAAAGCTTGACCTTGCGGTCAGAAACT
>JALUMJ010000153.1:0-16849 GCA_027040375.1 Campylobacteraceae bacterium | reverse complement strand
TGCTTTCGCTGCTATTTGTTCACTTCTCATAATTATTATTCCTTTTTTTATTTAACTGTTTTCTTTAAGAGGAAGTAAATTCCTCTTAAATTCATTGCACTAAAGCTTGACCTTGCGGTCAGAAACTAGGTTAGCATTATATTAAAAAATGCCCTATAAACTAACTAGGCTTTTTGCACTATTGAGCAATTTTGATAATCTCCCTCTATGATGTTTAATAAGTTTTCCTTTTCAAACATATTGCACACTATAATTGGTAGATTATTGTCTTTTGCCAGAGCTATTGATGTGTCGTCCATAACTTTTATGTTGTCATCCATAGCCATCTCATATGTTAATTTATCATATTTTACTGCATCTAAAAATACATTTGGATCTTTGTCATAAACACCATCAACTTTTGTTGCTTTTATAATCATATCTGCATCTATCTCCACAGCACGCAAAGTCGCAGCCGTATCGGTTGTGAAAAATGGGTTGCCAGTTCCTGCTGCAAATATCACGACTCTTCCTTTTTCCAAATGCCTTTTTGCACGCCTAACTATGAAAGTTTCACATATAGCTTCCATCTTTATAGCGCTTTGTACTCTCACATCTACACCTACATGTTCAAGTGCCTCTTGCATAGCTATTGAGTTTATAACAGTTGAGAGCATCCCCATGTAGTCACCACTAGATCTCTTGATGATTCCATCTTTTGCAGCACTCACACCTCTTATAATGTTTCCGCCACCTATAACAATACCTATTTCAACATCATTTGCAATTAAAATCTTTATCTCATTTGCTATAAATTTTAAAATTGAAGTATCTATGCCAAAACCGTTAGCTCCTGCCAATGCTTCACCAGAAAACTTAACTAATACTCTTTTTCTTGATTTCATCTTATTTTCTCCTTTGAAGAAATCACTATTTTATTGTTTCCATAATAACGAACAAAGACCATTGTTGTAAACCTTTTATTTTATCTAAATATAACTAAAAAACTAATTTACCCTGATTAAATCAAGTGGATTTATATGATAATTTTTCTGAGTCACTTCAAATGTCAAATCACTTAAAACTCTACCTATCACATATCCTTTGCGTATCTTTTTTCCTACCCTTACAGTTGGTGCTATTTGGCTAAGATGGGCATATATGGTGTGAATTCCATTTGCATTTTCTATGATAATAACCTTATCTAACACTGAGGTATCTTTAGCAAACACAACTTTTCCATTTAAAACATTTTTAACCTTTGCATTACTAATTTTAGATTCAAGAGTTACAGATTCATTAAATATTTTTATATTATATATTGGATCAATATAATTTCCAAATTTCCTCTTAATAATAAAACTAGCAAGCGGGGCAATTGTCTTACGGCCACGGTATCTTTTGACTTTGCTGGTTTGGTACGATGAGCCAATCTGTCTGACACTCAGTTTAGTATTTTTATTTTTCTTTCTTCTTATCTCTTTAGATCTTAGATCTTTTAAATCTTCAGATTTTTTCAATATTTTTAATTTTTCTAAAGTAGCCCGTATTGACCTTCTTTCTTTACTTAGTCTGACGAGTCTATTTCTATATCTTGACTTTGTTTTATTTAATTTTTTAATTGTGCTTTCTTTTTTCTTTTTTAACAAAACCAGTTTTTCTTTATCTTTTATGGAGTTACGAATTTGAGATCTTATGCTATCAATCTTTTTTTTATGAACAAATATATTTTTATTTATTTTTTCATAATTTTTAGCAATCTGAGAATATTCTTTCCTCATAATTATGTCCATTCTATCCATAATCTCTTCAATCAAGATAGAATCTCTTGTTTCTATATAATTTTTATCGCTTATTAAAAAATATGAAAAATCTTTGGCAATTACTTCTATTAACTTTTTCTCTAAATCTTTTTTTTGTTTCGACAACTCGTTATTATTATCCAAAAGTGAATTTAATATCTTTTTTCTCTGTATTATAATAGTTTCATTTTGCACTATATTTGCATTTAAATTTTTTATTTTGTTATCTAAGATATTTATGGATTTATTTTTTTTGATTATCTCATAAGCTACATCTTGCAATTTTTTAGTGATTCTTTTTTCTAATCTGCCTTTACTATGCAGATAATTGGCTTGTTGCTTTATCTTCTTTTGAGTATCAGCGCTAAGTCCGCTAACAAAGTACAATATTATGAGCAATACAAAAAAATGCTTCATATGCTACTTATGACTCATTTTTCTAGATACGAGAGTCACCATAAATATTGAAAAAAACAAAGAAATAGTAAAAAGAGTACTGCCGTCTCTTAAAATATCAAACTGAGGAATTGTGACATCTAATGCGTTTAACTTCTCTTGGATAAAATTGCTCTTAGAAATAAACATAAAAATGAGCAAAACAAAAGCTGAACTGATGATAGAATCAATAACGACTAGCTTATAAAGAAATGTACTCTTCATCCAATATGTCGCTCCAAAATAGCCCATGATTTGAATCTTTTCTTCATGCTCTAATATCCATATCCTTATCTGTTTAAACAAAAGTAGGACAGTTATAAGCACTATTATTATAGAAAAAATATATGTTACTATTTGTAATATTTGAAAAATTTGAAAAATATTTTGATAGGTTTTAATAAATACCTCAACCTTCGTTATCTGTTTTTGAGATTTTAATATTTTTTTGATTTTCAAAAGTCTATGTTTACTTGGCAATATATTTAATTTAGCAGAATAAAAATATGGTAATGCGATCTTTAAAAGCGCTAGATTCTTAGAAGACATATCATTTTTTAGTCTATCTAAGATATGCTTAGAGCTAATTTCCTTAAGTGAAGTTATCTCTTTCACTTTGCTTTGCAAGTCGTTCAGTTTTAAGTTCCTGTTCGAGACTACAACGATAGAGTAATTTGAAATCAGCTTTTTGCTTTGATTTTCTATAACTTTATGCAAAACTAAGCTAAATTCCACACTAAAAAACAAAACAAAAAGAGACATTATAACCGACAAATGATTTTTAAGGGACTTCATAAACCACCCCTTTGTCTATAAAAAATTGTTTATAATCTATACCTATGGTTGCAGGAATATTGTGCGTTACAACCACAACTGTTGTACCAAGTTGTTCTCTAGCATTTTTCAAAAGTCCCCATATAACATCACTAGAATAATCATCTAGATTACCTGTTGGCTCATCTGCAAGTATAAGCACTGGATTGTGTGCTAATGCTCTTGCTATCGCTACTCTTTGCTGCTCACCACCGCTTAATTCGATTGGATGTTTTCCTATTTTGTGTGTAAGCTTAACATGCCTTAGCAGTTTTGTAGCTTGCGCTTCGCATACAGTTTTAGAAAAACCTCCTATAACTAAAGGGAGCATTATATTTTGCTCTATCGTCCAATCCTCTACCAATTTATAATCTTGAAATACGATACCAAGATATCTTCTTAGCAAATTTAATTTTGAGTTATTAATAGTTTTAACATTTACTCCACAGATTTGCAAATCTCCTTTACTAGGTGCTATCTCTCCATAGAATGATTTTAAAAGCGTAGATTTGCCACTTCCGCTTTTGCCTGTTACAAAAACAAAATCATGCGAATTTATCATCAAGTTAGTGTCAGTTATAACAGGCTCATCCCTGCCATAACCCAAGCTCAAACTCTTAGCATCAACCACAATACTACTCACCGCTTATCTCCTTTAGCCAACCATTTAAGAGCCCATGTGCTCTTTTGTTTGATTTTGTCTTCAAAATATTATCAGGGAAATATCTAGTGCTATCCTTTGAAAAAAGCACATAAGCTCTCTCATTTTTACTGCTTGCTCCAAATGAAATTTTTATCATTCCATTGTTTTCATCAACACTAAATATATCTTCTACATGTAAAAATGAATCTCTATCTCGCTTAGTTATGTTTGCGAATTTTTCTTTTATTTTAGTAAAATCAAATAAATCATCAAATGAAATTTTTCCAATTGCTCCCTCACTAACAGATTTTTCTTGATTTATCATAATGATATCATATATATCTTTTTCTTGTTTTACCCATCTATCTTCATATTTACTACTGATTGCTGATTGCTGATTTTTCTTTACATGTAAGTCTGTTTTGTTTAATTTCAAAAACTCCTCTAAAGAGTATTTGAAGTATTTATCACTATCAGTTCGAAGCTCTAATTGACCATCTTTTTTAAGAACTCTTATGGATTCATTTATAAAATCATTTGATATTACTCTTCTTTGTGGTTTTTTATCCCAAGGCACAGGAAAATGCACAAATATTTTGCCTACACTGTTAGCTTCCATAAACTCTAAGAATATCCTTGCATCATAATCTAAAACATAGATATTTTGAATATTTTGCAATTCACATGATTTTGCAACTTGCTCGATAGAGGGCTTATGTATCTCAATCCCGATAAATTTGATATTTGGATTGGCTTTGGCAAGATGTAGCAAATGTCGTCCACTTCCAAAACCAACTTCAATCCAAATCTCTTTGTCATTTTCAAAATCACTAGCAAAAAAATCTATATCTTTTAATACCTCATATCTCTTTTTGTTTTTTGTTTTTTGTGGTTCTATGTTGGAGTAAGTAGCCTCACATCCACACAAATCTCTAAAATCTCTCAACGCCTGTTGTAAAAATACGACTTGAGATGGACGAGTAATCTTCTCAGCTTTGACAAGGTATTTATCATCTTTTTGTTTTATTTGCAAAAAGAATTCTTCATCTTTTTGGGTAACTTTTATTAAGATTTCACCTGTATCTGATTTTGCAATATACCTAAATTTAGTGTCGCCAAAAACAGCAGGAAAATTTGGCATAGTTAAGCTCTTAGTTTTAAAGTTTGGCATATATTTTTTATCTATCCTTTGGAATAGTTATAACAACTGCTTCTGAAGGCTCAGATTCTAAGCCGTATTTATCAAGTGCTACTACGGTATATTTGTATTCAACTCCAGGAATCACATCTCTATCTTGAAAGCTAAAAGACGATAAACCAGTGATATTTTGCGTTTTTGAATTAAATTCTTTGATTATATTGTATATCACCGCTCTGTTATCATTACTATTCCATGTAAGCATGATACTTTGCCCATCTTCTTTTACTGATGTTATAGAAACAGGTTTTGGAACATCTAAAGTAGAGCCAGCTATTGGAGAACTTTGTCTTAGTGATTCCAATCCATCAACATCAACCGCTGTCACCTTATAATAATAAGTTTTACCGTTATCATTTACCAAATCTTCAAATTTTGTATCTTTTGTTTTAGCATAATAACTATAAAACAAGATGGGATTTAAAGTTCTATATACTTTATAATAAGATATATCAGGTTTTGCGTCTGCATCCCAGCTAAGAACTATCTTTTTTGGGATATCAGTACTTGCTCTTACATTTTGAACCATAGGTGGCAAAGGTTTTGTCTGTGCCTCAACTATCTCACTTGGAGCCGAAATCAAACCATCAAAAGTTTTGATTTTGATTCTATACTTATATAGGTAATTATTTTTCAAACCGCCGTCTATATACTCTGCACTCAATCTCCCTGGTATGACTGCTATCTTTTTCCATTTTGTAGAGCTTAAGTCGTTTCTTTCTATTATATAAGATGAAACCCTTGGATGATCTTGTGGTCTCCAGATAATTTTTACACGATTTGGAAGACCGACTATCGCTTTAATGTAAGAAACTGGTGGAATCATCTTTTTTGTGCTTACCGTTATCATTTCACTTGGTACTGATTCTCTATTTTTATATGAAAAAGATGACATTCTATAATAATACTGAGTTTGTGGAGTTAATTTTGTATCAACAAAATGAGAGCTATATCTGTCATTTATAGTTGCAATTCTATGTAATTTTCCACTTTGCTCGTTTGGAGTAGATCTATATATATAGTATCCTTTTACTCTTTCATTGTAGTTTGGCGTCCACTCAAAGCCTATCTCAGTCATATCTGAGAGGACTTTTATACCAGTGGGTGTTGGCAAACTTGTATCAATTACAGGCTTGGTTGGTGTTTTTGGACCATTTTGACAACCACTAAAAACTAGAATCGAAACTATCGATAATGCGATTATTCGTAATATTTTCATTAATCTTATCCTTATCAAAATATTTGTGCAATACTTGCTTAAAATCATCAAACAAAGGCGCTTTAACTAACATCATCTCACCACTTTTTGGATGTTTTAGATATAGTATATATGCATGCAACATAACTCTATTTATTTTAGCACTTTGGCTCTTAAAACCATATAAACTGTCGCCTAAAATATGGCGAGATAACGAATTTAAGTGAACTCTTATCTGATGTGTTCGTCCTGTGTATAATTTTGCTGCTATTAATTCAAATTTTTCATTATTTGACAATAATATTTTTGAAAAGTAGCTTTTTGCAAATTTACCATTTGGAGTAACTGACATCATAATTCTATTTTTTGGATTTCTGCCGATTGGTTTTTCTACTACGATATCTTCTTTTAGTGGTAAATCGATGATACTAAGATAATATCTTCCCATACTTTTATCTTCTAGCTGCCTTGAGAGATTTATATGAGCTTCATTGTTTTTAGCGATAACCAAAGCGCCACTTGATTCCTTATCGATTCTATGCACTATGCCATGTCTTTGTTCGCCGCTTATTGTAGATAAAGATATGTCTTTTTTCTTCAACCAATCCACCAAAGTAGCTTCTTTCACACTAGGTGCTCCGTGGACTGTTAAAAATGGGGGCTTATTTACTATAAGCATATCCTCATCTTCAAAAAGTATATCAACATCAAAATCCACTTCATATTCACTCTCTTCTTCCTTAGCAAGTACAAATTCGTATGTAACTTCATCGTCTATGAAAAGTTTATGGCTTGATTTATTTATATTTTTACCATTTACTTTTATACCTATATTTTTGATGAATTTTTCTATTTGTGAGCGAGAAAGCTCCAGTTCTTGACTCATAATTTTATCAGCTCTTCCATTATCTTTACATGTAAAGGTCATTTATCCTCTTTTTTTGATATAATTTTACTATAGACTTATAATAATTGTATTTCTTAGAGGCAAATCCTCCCTGCGGTCTCGGCCTCACGAAATGCAATTATTATAAGTCTTACATAAACACAAGGTTTAAATTGCTACAAATTGACAGAAGAATACTAACACATTTTGATTTTTTATTACCAATACTCGTATTGCCAGTCATTGCAATGTCTTATTTTCTCATAGCAGATATAAATACTACTTTAGCAAATAAACAGATAATTTATTTTACCATAGGATTCATTTCATTCTTGTTTTTTTTCCTAATTCCTCTAAAAAAATTTGAATGGTTGATTCCTACTTTTTATTGGATAATTATTTCTTTACTTATAAGTGTCGATTTTTTTGGTATCTCAAGACTTGGTGCAAAAAGATGGCTAGATATACCATTTGTTCACTTTACACTACAGCCATCAGAGATATTTAAACCTATATTTATACTTATGCTAGCTTATTTGATCAAGCAAAATCCGCCTGATGAAAAAGGATATGGATGGAAAAGTTTTATAAAATTAAGTTTTTATATATTGCTTCCATTTTTACTCATAGCAAAAGAGCCGGACTTGGGTACCGCTATGGTTTTGTTACTTGTCGGATATGGTGTGCTTTTTATCATAGGCGTGAATAAAAAAATTTGGATTACACTTATTATTTTGATAGGAATTAGCACGCCTTTTTTATATAATTCTCTACATGATTACCAAAAGAAAAGAATCACAGATTTTATCAGTGAAAAACCTAGCTACCATGTAAAACAGTCTATCATCGCCATTGGTTCAGGGGGACTATATGGTAAAAGCAGAGAAGAGGCAACGCAAACACATTATAAATTTTTACCGATTTCTACTAGTGACTTTATATTTGCATATTATGTAGAAAGGTTTGGTTTTTGGGGAGCATTGAGCTTGATATTTTTCTATGCTTTACTTATCACACATCTAATCACATTGAATTTTAAATTAAAAAGAGATTATTTTGCACAAGTCATTACTACTGGTATCAGTATGCTTATATTTGTATATACTAGTGTAAATATAGCTATGACTATAGGTTTAGCCCCTGTTGTTGGGGTTCCTCTGCCCTTTTTTAGTTACGGAGGAAGTAGTTTTATAACCTTTATGATATTTTTTGGCATCTTAGAAAATACGCTAGCTTTTAGATTTGACCCAACATATAAACTTGTAAAATACTAAACTTTCATTTACTACCCCTACGCACTAAAGCTACGAAAAGTAAAACTTTTCGAGAAAAAAGTTCGTAAGGTTAGTAAATTTAAACTAATTTTAATGATTAAAACTGTAGAATTTCAGCCTCAAAAGAGGGGTTCTTAGCTCAGTTGGTTAGAGCTCTCGGCTCATAACCGAGCGGTCATTGGTTCGAATCCAATAGAACCCACCACTTCTTTTTCCTTTACCAAAATTTAAATTCAAAATTATTATTCTTTTAAGAATTACAAGAGTAGCGTTGTGATATAATAATCCTCCTATTTATGTAATTAAGGAAATTTATTTAATGAGAATTATAATAGCTGGGGCTGGAAAAGTAGGCTACATGGTAGCAAAAAACTTTATGGCTCACAATGATGTAACTATAATTGACAAAAATGAAGGTGCCATTAAAAAGATAGAAGAAAACCTTGATGTGATGGCTATTTGTGGAGATATAGAAAATCCTCATACCTATCTATCTGTTGATACAGATATTGATCTTTTTATCGCTGTTACTGACTCCGATGAAGTAAATCTAGTATCTGCTTTAATTATCGATAAAATTGCACATGTAGAGAAAAAAATTGTTAGATTAAAAAACAACTTTTTTGCTGATGAATTAGTAAGTGAAAGACTAGGAATCAACCATTTTGTAATCCCTTCTTTTGAGGCAGCTCAGCCTTTTAAGTATATTGTAGATTTTCCACATGCCAGAAATGTAAAATCATTTGAATACACAAAAGCTCTTTTAATTTCTGTAAAAATACCTGAAGATTTTAAAAGCGCAATAATTTCTACTTTTATACATGAATTAAATGATAAAATCGTAGTTGCAGGAATAGAAAGAGATGGTCAATTTTATGTGCCAACTCAAAGTGATATGATAAATGCAAATGATTTGATTTATTTTTATGCTTATCCAAGTGCGGTAAAAGATTTACAATTTAGCATACATGATTCAGATGAACAAACCCAAGAAATAAGAAATTGTGTTATATTTGGCGCAGATACACTAGGTTTGGAAATTGCAAAAGTTCTGATTAAAAAAGATTTAAATATCCAAATTGTAGATAAAGATTTGAAAAAATGCGAAAAAGCAAATATGTTACTTAAAGACAAAGTTACTGTGATAAAAAGCACATACGATTCTGATCATATGCTCGAAGACAATGCTGCAATCCCAGATATTTTGATAGTTGCTTCTGGAAATGATGAATACAATATAACAAAATGTATGGAAGCAAAGTACAATAAAATAAAAAAAGTCATCACCATAAATAATGACATAGCATATTCTAAACTGATGAGAAATCTTAACTTAGAAGTCGTAAGAGGTGAAAAAATAAATGCTTATTACTCCATCCTAGAAAAAATTGAATCTTCCAAAATACTCATAAAAAGGCAATTTTGCGGGGGTGACGGTATGATGATGCTCAAAAAAATATTTCCAGAGTCTTCATTGATAGGAAAAACATTTGACCTTCCTGATAAGATAGAAAACAATGGAAATTTTTATATTCAAAGAGATAATGAGATTTTACCCTTTACTAATTCTACAGAATTTCAAAAAAATGACTTACTAGTTCTTTTCACTAAAAAAGAGAATAGTGAATTAATTTCAAAATGGCTTCATCAAAATCTATGATTAATATCAAAAGTATATTAAAGTTTATAAGTGCCGTTGGTATTGTTATATTTTTAGCTTTCTTAATCCCTGTAGCAATCGGATACTATTACCACGAAAATATACTTTATCATCTATATGCTGTCTTATCACTCTTGTCTTTAAATATTATAATATTTTTCTTTCTCAGAAACTATAATATGTCTTTTGGCATAAAAGAGAGTATCATTTCTGTCAATGCCATTTGGATACTGCTGGGTATCGGCGGAGCATTGCCATTATATTTTCAAACTGGTATTGATTTTTCAAGTGCTTTTTTTGAAGCAATTAGTGGCTTTACAACCACTGGTGCTACAGTCTATAGCAATATAGAAGCTCTTCCAAAAAGTATCCTTTTCCACAGAAGCCTAATGCATTGGATAGGTGGTATGGGAATTATAGTGCTTGGAGTTGGGCTTTTTCCTTTGATTAACCCAAGTGGCTCTCTTAGTCTTTTTAAAGCTGAATCTACAGGAATTTCCACTGATAAAATAACTCCAAAGATAAAAGATACAGCAAATAAACTATGGGAAGTATATCTGCTTTTCACTGTAGCAAATATATTGTGCCTTAAGTTTTTTGGCATGAATTGGTTTGATGCCGTAAACCATGCGTTTGCTACAGTTTCAACAGGAGGATTTTCTACTAAAAACAATTCCATCGGATACTGGGCAGGAAATAGTGGAATTATGTGGACAACAATAGTCTTTATGACGCTCTCAGGCATCAACTTTTTAGCTCATATAAGATTTTTAAGTGGCGACTACAAAAGCTACAATATAGAAGAAGTCAAATGGTATTTAGTAATCTTAGCTGTCTTGTCCTTAGCCTTAACTGTTTCTCACTATAGTGATTATTCGGATTTTTATAAAAATTTTACACACTCAACCTTTACTATTGTTTCAGTTATGACCACTACTGGATTTGCATCTATGGATTATTCTGTTTGGAATCATTTCTCCATAGCTCTTGTTTTGATAGCCATGATTATCGGTGGTAATGCTGGCTCTACTGCTGGGGGAATAAAAGTTATAAGGTACATCATTTACTTTAAAAATATATCCTTAGAAATAAGGCGGTCTCTTAAACCAGATTCGATCATATCTATATTTATAGATGATAAACCTATAAAAGCAAATATAATAAGCTCCATCTTTGGTTTCTTTTCTCTTTTTATACTCACTGTATTTTTTGTTATGTTATATCTTTACGCAAGAGGATTTGATGAAATGACAGCCATAAGTACAGCTATGACAATAGTTGGAAATGTTGGACCTGGATTTTCTCTTGTTGGGCCTGCAGATAACTATGCATTCTTTTCGTGGTATGATAAAATCATACTCTCAATTGCTATGATTATCGGAAGACTTGAGTGCTACACTGTCTTTATACTACTAAGTAAAACTTTCTGGAAAAAATTTTAATATTCAAAGGCTTTATTAGAGGCTAATCTTTATTAAATCTTATTTTTATATATTAAGTTGTATAATAAATGAAATTTTAACAAAGGAAGCTAAATGGGTATTTCATTTCATCGTTATGATGCCGTTATAGTTGGTGCTGGATTGGCTGGATTGGCGGCAGCTAGAGAGCTAGAAAGTCATGGTAAGCATGTATGCGTTTTAACTAAACTTCATCCCCTAAGAAGTCATTCAGGAGCTGCACAAGGTGGGATAAATGCAGCTTTGAAAGATGATGATAGCACACAATCACATATATTTGACACTATAAAAGGCAGTGATTATCTTGCAAATCAAGAAGCAGTTGAGCTTATGTGCAGTAGTGCACCTGAGACAATCAGGTGGGTTGAGCGTATGGGGGCTGCATTTAGTAGAGAAGAAGACGGAACAATCGCCCAGCGACCATTTGGCGGGCAATCATTTCCAAGAACATGTTATGCAAAAGATAGAACTGGACTCACAATTCTTCAAACACTTTTTGAGCAAGCCCATAGAGATGGTGTTGAATTTTGGGATGAATGGTATGTTGCAGATATCATATACCACGAAAAAGAACAAAAGATAGTAAACGGAGTTGTAGCATACAATATTAAAACTGGTCAAAAAGGTATATTTTATGCAAAAGCTGTGCTGTTTGCAACTGGTGGATATGCTAGAAGTTATGCCACAAATTCAAATGCACATGCAAATACAGGTGATGGACTTTCTATCGTAGCAAGGCATGGAATTCCTTTAAAAGATATGGAGTTTGTACAATTTCATCCAACAGGACTTGCAGGAACTGGCATACTTATCAGTGAAGCTGCTAGAGGTGAAGGTGGAAAGCTTTTTAACTCTAAAGGCGAAAGATTTATGGAAAAGTATGCTCCTGAAAAACTAGAGCTTGGACCTCGTGATTTAGTAAGCAGGTCTATCACCAAAGAGATATTAGCAGGCAATGGAGTTGGAAAGGATAAAGATGCAGTTTATCTTGATTTAACGCATTTAGGGAAAGATAAAATTATGTCAAGACTTCCAGAGCTTAGAGAGTTGGCTTTAACTTTTCTTGGGCTTGATATGATAAAAGAACCTATCTTAATCTCTCCAACCGCACACTACTCGATGGGTGGAATTCCCACAGATACTCACGGAAGAGTAAGATACGATATCCAAAATAATGTAAAAAGTTTTTATGCAGCAGGGGAATGTGCGTGCGTAAGTGTGCATGGTGCCAATAGACTCGGAGCTAACTCTTTACTAGAAGCCACATTTTATGGACGACATGTTGGGCAAACCATCATTAAAGATTTAGAAGAAGATAAATTGCTAACTCATAAAGAGCCTGATATCAATGATGCTAACAAAATGATAAGTGAGATAGACAAAATCATTTCATCTTGTGGCACTGAGCGAGTACCTTTGATAAGAAGTGAGTTACAAAGAACGATGACCATAAATGCTGGAGTATTTAGGACAAAAGAAAAACTGCTCGAACAAAAGAAAATCATAAAAAAACTCAAAAGAAAATACGATAATATCGGTATAGACGATAGGTCAAAGATATTTAATACTGATTTACAAGAAGCGATAGAGCTTGGGCATATGCTTGATTTTACAGCTTATATAGTAGAAGGTGCGATTTTGCGTGAAGAGAGTAGAGGCTCGCACTTTAGAGATGATTTTCCAAAAAGAGATGATGAAAAATTTTTAAAACACACTTATGGATATATGGACAAAAAAGGCAATATAAAAATCGATTATAAACCTGTAACTATCGGTAAATACAAACCGACAGAACGAACATATTAGGAAAAGACATGAAAAAATATGATGTTAAAAAGGTAAACTTTAAAGTTTTTAGGTTTAACAAAGAGACAGATCACGCCCCTCACTATGAAAGCTTTTCTTTTAGTGTTGCACAAGATGAAGTTATTCTTGACATACTAAATAAAATAAAATGGGAAAGAGATGGTTCTTTTAGCTATAGAAGAAGTTGCAGACATGGGATTTGTGGAAGTTGTGCTATCAAAGTAAACAATAAACCTGTACTTTCTTGCAAAGAGAGAGTATTTGATTTGATTGATATTTTTGGATATGAATTGGTACTTGAACCCCAAGATATAAAGCATGCCATAAAAGATATGGTGGTGGATAAAGAGAGGTTTTGGAGCAAATATAGTAGTGTTAAGCCGTATTTGATGGGTGAAATAAAATCGCACCCTACAAAAGAACACATAATCAGCCAAGAAGTTGCAGATAAACTTGATGAAGCAGACTATTGCATCCAATGTGGAAACTGTTTTTATGCTTGCCCAACCGTGCAAGTAAATGGTGATTATATAGGACCAGCAGCACTTCTAAAAGCTTTTAGATTTAATGTGGATATTAGAGATAATGCAAAAGATGAGCGACTAGAAATCGTAAATCAAGAAGGAGCTGGAGTTTGGGACTGCGTAAAGTGCTACGAGTGCGCTGAGGCTTGCCCCAAAGATCTCTCACCGATAGATAAAATTACAAAACTGCATAATCAAATATTTGAAGAAAATTTAGCCACAGACAATGTTGCCACAAGACATGCTGTTGGGTTTAAAAGCTCCATTTCTAAACATGGTTTTTTGGATGAGGGAGAGCTTGTGAGATATTCAGAAGGAAACCTTGGAGTTTTAAAACATGTGCCAGAAGCCCTGCATATGTTTAAAAATGGAAAACTTATAATGCCTTGGCAAATGCCAAAATCACAAAAACTTGACGAAGTTGATAAACTTATCAAAAGTTCATCAACAGTAAAATTTAAATAAGGAAGCTTTTATGGAAAATTTAAAATATGCATTTTTTGTAGGTTGCACACCAAAACAAAGTACACCAGAGTTAATGCAATCAACTCTAGCTATCGCCGAAGCTTTCGATATAGAATTAGTAGAACTTGTTGAAGCTACATGTTGTGGTGCTTCTCACATGCAAGACTATGATGATTTTCTCTCTTTGGTATTAAATGCAAGAAATATCTGCTACGCAGAAAAAAGAGGTTTGACGATAGTCACAGTTTGCAACACTTGCCAGCTAAATTTAGCGACAGCAAAACATAGGCTAGATAATGATGATAAATTAAGAGCAAAGGTAAATGCTAAGTTAAAAGAAGTAGGCCTTGAGTACAAGGGCACATCCCAAATAAAACACTTTTTATATGCTTTGATAGATGACTATGGCATAGATGCGATAGCTTCAAAAGTCAAAAATCCTCTTAAAGATTTATATATCGCACCATTTTATGGTTGTCATAATATAAGACCAGGTGCGGTTCATGGCTCTTCAAATGGAAACGAAGATCCATACCGTCCAACTTCACTAGATAGGCTCATTGTAGCACTTGGTGGACATAGCGTTGAATATGGACACAAAAATAAATGTTGTGGTTTTCATGTAGAATTACAAGCTCCAAAAACTGCAAACAGGATTTCAGGGAGCGCGATGCTTGATGCTATACAAAATAATGCAGACACAATGGTAACACCTTGTCCGCTATGCCATCTAAGACTAGATGTCCAACAAAAAAGCATCAGTGAAGAGATGGGGGAAGATGTTTCAATTCCAATTTTACATATGCCTCAGATGGTGGGACTAGCCCTTGGGATTGACCCTAGTAAACTTGGTATAAAGCATAATATTGCTAAAGTGGACTTTATATAGATTATTTAGTATAATAGGCTAAAAAAGTAGCCACATGATAGATGAAAATTTACTAAATTCTTTGAATACAGACGAAAAAGAGGTCTTTAAAAAAGGCCTCGATGATCTCATAAACCAAACATATGTCATAGAAAATGAATATAAAAAATTAAATACTTCATATGCTTCCTTGCAAAATTTTATAGAACAAATCATAGAAGTACAACCAAACGCCCTTTGGGTACTTGATGAAAAAGATGAGATATTTTTACAAAATACTGAAGCAAAGAATTTAAAAACTCTTTTTAGTAAAATTTTAAATAATAGAGATAAAAAAGAGATTGAACACAAAAATTACTATTATTTGGTAAAGATAGTAAAGCAAGCGGAAAAAACCATCATAAGTGCCACTGATATCACTGAGGAAAAAAGACAAGAGAGGCTTATATCGATGGGACAAGTAGCGGCTCACCTTTCTCATGAGATTAGAAACCCAATCGGCTCAGTCTCACTTCTTGCTTCAACACTTTTTAAAAAAGTTGATATAAAAACGAAACCTTTAGTGCTAGAAATTCGCAAATCTATATGGAGAGTTGAGAGAATCATCAAAGCTACACTTTTGTTTACAAAAGGTTTGAGTTTAAATGAAAACTTTTTTGCACTAGATAACTTAGCACATGAAATTAAACAATCTATATCTTATTACACCTTTTCAAAAGATATAAATATCAACTTATCTCTCCCATCTATTGATATAAAAGCTGATCAGGAGCTTCTTGGTCTAGTTTTTCAAAATTTTATATTCAACGCTATTGATGCTATAGAAGAAAGTGAGATAGAACGAGGAGAAATTAAGCTTTCTTACAAAGAAGAAGATAAAAAACATATTTTTATGATAGCCGACAATGGAAAAGATATAGAAAATGAAGATATGCTTTTTGAACCATTTAAGACTACAAAAACCAAGGGTAATGGATTGGGCTTAGCACTTTCACAGCAAATTATAAAAGCGCACAATGGAGAGATAAAACTTCAAAAAAATCCAAAAATATTTTTTATTTCTATAAGTAAAAATATTGTTTAAAAATGGTCTTTATATTTTTTATTATGATTTAAAAAATTCTGCTAAAGACTTGATTCCAATAATTTGAGTTATATCTTTTTTCCAAATTTTAATCATAAAGCAAACTCCACCAAATCTTTTTTCTATATTGATAGGTTTGTGTATCATAATATTTGGCTTAGCAGTATTTACAAGAGGTTTGGAAATAGGTATATTCCCAGTTGGAGAAAATCTTGCAAATGATTTTGCTAAAAAAAGGTTCACTCTTTTGGCTATTGGTTTTTGCATTTTTTATAGGTTTTTCAACAACGATTGCTGAGCCAGCGTTGTTGGCCATAGCTGATAAAGCTTCTATCATAAGTAACGGAAGAATTGATGCCTTTTTTCTTAGATTATACTTGGCATTTTCCGTTGGATTTGCTATATCTTTGGGAGTTTTAAGGATTCTTCTAGGGCATCCTATGCATTACTATATAATCGCTGGATATGTCACGGTGGTTATAACAACATTCTTTGCACCACCACAAATCACAGGTTTAGCATATGACAGTGGTGGAGTAACAACATCAACTGTGACAGTTCCTCTAGTCGTAGCTTTAGGCTTAGGGCTTGCTAGCAATATAGAGGGAAGAAGTCCACTGATAGACAGTTTTTGTGCTGATTGCCTTTGCTTCACTGTTTCCTATGATTACAGTCATGGGATATGGCATTTTAGTTACATAGATTTCAAAAAGGAGAAGAAACTATAAAGATAGCAAAAAAAGCAGGTGCAGGA
>JALUMJ010000152.1 GCA_027040375.1 Campylobacteraceae bacterium | reverse complement strand
ATATTATAATGCTTATCTTCAAGTCCTGCCTCGATCTTGCCTATGGTACTCATAGACTTATGCCCTATGGTCAGAGCCAGGTCTAACTGGGTGATGCCTTTTTCTTTTCTGATCTTTCGTATGTTGGCAGCTATCTTTTGATGAAACTTTTGGATCTCTTCATCGGTGTATTCTATATGATCCATATTTATTCCCTATAGTGAAACTTAGGTTTAAGTTTAGGAAAGATAGAATATTTTTAACATTCCCTATAGTGAATATAATTTAAGGGAAACCAAAATATGGAGACTACTACAATGAAAAAACTAGTTTTATTTGCAATACTAACAGGATTATTTCTAGGGCTTACAGGTTGTCAGAGTGACGAGGACAAAAAAGAGGCAGAGCGAAAAGCCAAAAGAGAGCATATGCTACAGCATGTAGATACTAAAAGCAGTAACGCACCAATGAGGCTGCCATAAATGAAACAACAGCTTCATTTTGCAGATAACAAAACTTATTTTGGCGTAGATATCAATCGTTATGGTGTCAAAGTGGATGACCTGGAGAAGTTACCCTTTTTTGATATGTTCGTTAAGTACCATGAAGATAAGATATTTTTAACCAACGGTGAAGATCAATATGTACCTGTAATCGATTGGGAAAGTTTTTGTTATGACTATGTGATGCATGGGAATTATAGAAATGACGGTTAACCTTGAGGGGTTATAATAAATTATACATAAGGAGTTTGAAAATGGTTTATCAAGAATTTACACAAGAAGAAGCCAGGGAGCTTGGAGCCTTTAGAGAAGATGCACTTAGTGAAAAAGATGCTATCAGTGCAGCCTATCATCCATACGGAGATCCTTATGGTGAAAACTACCCTACAGCTTGGGATAATTTTTATAACAAATGGTTGGCTTTAGACCTTAGTAGAACTGGAGGGTATCCATCGGTATTACTTGGCACCCTTTTAGTGCTTACAGCCCCGTTTATGCTCAGTAAAATATGGATTATCGATCCTATCATGCAAAAGATCAGAGGATAAACTCCTCTACCTTTACAATATTCTTTCTTTAGGTATATCCACAGTATGAGGATTAAACCTTTTACCTACTCTAAAATTGGCTTTGGCGATGGGTGGTCCATCGTTGGACTCTTCTTTTTTTGGTGTCTCTTTTTGCACTTCAATTTTTAAATCTTCCGCTACCCTCTTTTTTACTTTTGGCGTAGCAACAAACACACCATCTATAATATGTTTATTGATATGATAACGAAAAGTCCGAAGTGACATTTGCCATCCCAGTTTTGGTTGCAGCACCTCATAAAGATACGTGATCTTCCGGTAGCCCTTGATGATGTAATACTCTTCAATCACAGGCAATGCAGCATAAAATTCCCTTACCGCTTCACCCTGCTTCAATTTCATGTTTTGTACCATGTTTATCCTTACTGTTTTGTAGAACTTTAGTTCAACTTTACAGCAGTTTATCATAACCTTGCACTTATTTATTTTAGTCCAAAATGACAAGGTTTTGCCATGTTTGACATAGTTTTATCATTGGAGTTAAAAGGCAGGATAGGCATATATCCGACAAAAAATAATTTTTGTCGGATATATGCGTCCTGAGATTTATTCGCATCCAGAGGATTCTCAACAAAAGGTAACAAAATTCAATATTTTGGGGATTTCTATAAAATTATCAACTCGCTGTCAACAACCTCTTAATAGTATCCTGCATAGCTTGCTTAAAGGCATCATCTTGTGCAACTTTTTTATAAAGCTCTAATTCATTACGCCTCTGTTGCTGCATTACTTCGCTAAAAATCTTTGCATAGGCAAGATCTCTATTTTGATTATCTTTATTTTCTAAATATTTACTCTGATAATCTGGGTGATCC
>JALUMJ010000151.1 GCA_027040375.1 Campylobacteraceae bacterium | reverse complement strand
AATGTTGAATTTTGAATGAATTATTGCAAAACATCTATATGAATCCATCAAGCAACTTCGTGAAGGTAGAGTAATAGAAAAAAATATAGGTGAATTGATTGTATGAAGTTAATCTTTAATGATAAAGCTTGGAGTGATTATACCAAATTAAACCATAACTAAACACTTTAATGGCTCAATTTTGTTTCCAATTGCTGTTAAAATTTCGAAAATACAATACTTTATCTACATTTTAAAGAAACTTGGCTACCATAAATTTAAAATAAACCAAAAAAGAGGGGGCAGTCATGAAATACATATTGATTTTACTTATGAGTATGAGTTTTCTATTGGGCGCAGTTGACATTAACAATGCTAATAAACAAGAACTTGCAACTCTTAAAGGTATCGGGGTTAAAAAAGCTGAGGCGATTCTTGAGTACCGAAAAAATCACTGCTTTAAAACCATAGAAGAGTTAATCGATGTGAAAGGTATAGGACCAAAATTTATCGAAAAACACAAAGATGAACTCAAAGTTGGAGATTGCAAGAAATAAACTATGTCTTTGCTTTATGCCTCGCTACTCATCCTGTCGTTCTTTCTTACATATTTTATAAAAAACTACTACATAAAAAATGCGATATTAGAAAAGGTAAATGAACGAAGTAGTCATACTGTGCCAACTCCTCATGGTGGGGGGATTGCGATCGCTGTTACTTGGTTTGTTGGGATTATCTATCTCGAGCTTACATCGCAAATAGAATCAAATCTTTTCTATGCTCTCATGGTTGGCAGCATTATATCTATCGTAAGTTTTTTTGATGATATTTATGAACTTAGCCCGAAGATAAGGCTTGTAGCTCAAACTATTGTAGCTTTTGGTGGATTGTTCTTTTTGGGCGGTTTTAACAGTTTAGAGTTTGGATTGTTTAACATTGAAAATCAAATTATCACCAATATTTTTGCATTTTTATTGATAATCTGGTTTATCAACCTCTATAACTTTTTAGATGGCATCAACGGCTATGCAGGGAGTGAGGCTCTGTTTTTGTCTGTTGCTGGATTTATGCTTTTTGGGGGTGAGCATTTTGTCGTTTTAGCTGTGGCAGTTCTTGGCTTTTTGTACTGGAATTTTGGAAATGCTAAAATTTTTATGGGTGATGTTGGTAGCACTCTACTTGGATACAATGTTGCCATATTTACCATATACTATACAAATCAAAATGCAACAAATCTATGGGTATGGATCATTTTGTTTGGAGTTTTTTGGTTTGATGCAACATGGACACTTTTGCAAAGAAAACTCAACCATGAAAAATTAAGTCAAGCACATAAAAAACATGCATACCAAAGACTAACACAAGCTGGATGGAGTCATTTTAAAGTTACTAATTATGCCATAATTCTAAATATCGCACTTCTTGCACTTGTTTATTTTATACCAAATATCGCACTTAGCTTTATACTTGCTACCTTATTGTTGATTATTGGCATGAGATTTGTCAATAATCAGAAAAAGTTTGAGTAGGCTACATAGAGCGCAATAAATTTAGCTATAAAAAGAGAAAAGGAGTTGTTATAGGTGCATTAAACTTAGAAGATATTCACTATACTTACGATGATTACAAGCTATGGGAAGGTGATTGGGAGCTTTTTAATGGTATTGCTGTGGCTATGTCTCCTGCTCTTATGCGAAAACACCAAAGCTTAGCAAGCGAGATAATTTATAACATACGCGAGAGAGAAAGTAAAATATTACATTATCATTTATCCAGATGACCTCATAGCAAAATTTTACAAGCTTGATGGCAAAGAGTATGATAAGCAGGGAGATTTTAGCAAAGAGAGCTATAAGTTTGAAGATAGCAGTTGTGGCATAACACTTGATTTTGAAAGAGTATTTAAGAGGT